>NZ_BAKH01000005.1 GCF_000614105.1 Prevotella micans DSM 21469 = JCM 16134 | reverse complement strand
AAGAAGAAGTCGGACGGCAATGACCCCAAGAAACCCGGAGGCGGAGGTAAAAAGCCCTCCGACCCGAAAAAACCCTCCGACGGTAAGAAACCCGATGACCCCAAGAAACCCGATGACCCGAAGAAACCCGGCGGCGGAGGAGATACTCCCAAACCCGGGCGCGAAGAAGACCCCGGCGAAGACCAGGTATAAAGAGGGTGGGATGATTCCACGCTAGGAAATCCTCATTCTCCATTTCCCTCTAGGAGACTCTTGTCTCTCTCATCCTGTTTTTAGAAAGCCTTCCTCCCTTCAGGCTCGAGGAACAAATAAAATATCGTTTATATAATCATTAAGACCTGCATCCGTCGCGACGACGCGTGCAGGTCGACCGTTTTTATATATACATGTGTTCGGTTTAAGAGAAATTATCCTCTCCCCCTTTGACGGACAATTGGATATACACTCCCACTCGGCCGATAGGCCGAATTGGCATCGATGGCATTGATTGGATTGATTGGGTCTGTGGTAGGGATAGTTCTCACGAAGCTAGGAAGAGAAAAACGCTCTATTAGGAACAAAGAAAATATCGTTTATATAATCATTCAGACCTGCATCTGTCACTCGACGCGTGCAGGTCTTTTCATTTTTTAAAAACAAACAGGAATTTTAAGATTCAACGTGTGCTATTATGTATCTTTGCCGCTGTTAAACCAAAAAAATAAGATTATGAAATGTTTTCTCAGGTTTCTGCTGTTGGCAGTCGCTTTGACATTCGGTTTCGAGGCGATGGCGCAAAGCCACAAATGGCAACACCTGCACAAGGTAAACAAACGCGAAACCATATTCGGATTGGCTAAGGAATATGGCGTGACCATTCAACAACTAATTGATGCTAACCCTGAAATGAAACAGGAGGGCTATGAGCTCAAGAAAGGCGACCTCATCCTCGTGCCTTTTGCGAAAGGCAAGGATTCGAAAAAAAATGAATCGCGCACCGAATCAACAATCAACAGAACCGCCGCTAAACAAACTGTGCAAGGAAAAGGTATACGAATAGGAATCATGTTGCCACTCCACAATCTGGATGGCGACGGAAAGCGAATGGTTGAATATTATCGCGGTATTCTTCTTGCATTGGAACAGCTGAAAAGCGAAGGGATTACAACCGATGTTCATGCGTGGAATGTACCTAAGGATGGCGATATTAAAACTACTCTGATGGACAAGAATGCGGAGAATCTCGACATAATTTTCGGTCCGCTTTATTCGTTCCAGGTTAAGCCGTTGGAAGATTTCTGTCGTGCACGCGGAACGAAATTGGTAATTCCGTTCTCGGTTGAAGGTGTAAACTTAGCGCAGACCCCCGATGTATTTCAGGTTTATCAGCCGGAAATGCAGCTCAACGAGCGTGCAATTGCTTGCTTTCTGGAGCGATTCCAAAGTACGCACCATATCATCTTCATTAATTGTAACGACCTGCACAGTCGAGTGGGAGCGTTCACAAGCGGATTGCGGAAACAACTTGAGGTTATGAATGTCAAATACGACCTCACGAACTTGAACTCGCCCATTTACGATTTTGCGAAACACTTCCACACAGCACGTCCGAATGTGGTTGTGCTTAATACCGAGAAAAGTCCGCAAATGAATCGGGTATTCGAGAAGATGGATTCGCTTAAGCGTATTCGACCGGGAGCAGCGATAGTAACCTATGGCTACACACAATGGTTCATGTATCAAGACCACGCGCTGCAGAATTTCTTTAAGTATAATGTTTATATCCCCACGACCTACTACTATAACAAGGTTGCCAATCGCACCGAGGCGTTCGAGAAACTCTATAAGGAAACCTATGGTGAGCCGATGGAGAAAACCAATATTCCGCGCATGGCACTTGTGGGCTACGACCAGGCAGAATTCTTCGTGCGCGGACTCAAAAATAGCGGACAGTCATTCCGAGGAATGAACTCTGAAGTGAAATATAAACCTCTACAAACACGCTACAACTTCGAGCAAGTTGGTCAGGGCGGTTATCGCAACAATCATTTCCAACTGATTCATTTCAAGTCAGACCAAACGATAGACAACCTCATCTACTAACATGAAGAATCTCCTCCTTCTATCCCTGTTCCTGCCCATTATGGCCTTTGCGCAAGTTGGCGAGCACAGAAATCAATTCTCCATTGGATTCGGGGGAGGATATGTTATGTCAAACGTGGGATTCGACCCCCGCGTGTCGCAATCACAACACGGTGGACTCATTGCTGGCGCCAGCTTTCGATATGTGTGTGAGAAATATTTCAAAACCATCTGTTCCGTGCAGGCCGAAGTGAACTACGCCTCGATTGGATGGAAAGAAAAAATTCTCACCCGAACCGACCAACCTGTGATTAATTCCAATGGGCAAGCCGAGAAATATTCACGCACGATAAACTATATTCAGATTCCCGTCATGGCCCATCTTGCCTGGGGAAAAGAACAAAACGGAGTGAATATCTTCGCTCAGGCCGGTCCGCAGATTGGAATATATCTGGGGGAATCGACAACGAAAAACTACACCCAACCAAACCTCGCGAACGATGGGACTGGCAGAAGCAATACTATCGTTAAACAAGAAGAAATGCCCGTGGAAAACAAATTCGATTACGGAATAACAGCCGGACTCGGAGCCGAATGGTACATCCCTAAAGCAGGGAGATTTATCCTTGAGGCACGCTACTACTACGGGCTCGGAAATATCTACGGAAATTCGAAGCGTGACTACTTTGGGAAGTCAAACTTCGGAAACATCATTATCAAGGCAACTTATTTGTTCGACTTAATCAAAAGCAATTAAATAATATGTTCAAAAATCATCCGAAAGGTCTACTGCTAGCTGCTCTCAGCAATATGGGAGAGCGCTTTGGCTACTACATCATGAATGCCGTATTGGCTCTGTTTCTGTGTTCAAAGTTCGGCTTGTCCGACGAAACCTCCGGCTTGATTGCCGCGTTCTTCCTCGCAGCAATCTATGTTATGAGTCTGGTTGGAGGAGCCATCGCCGACAAAACGCAAAACTATCAAAGAACAATCGAAAGTGGACTCGTCATCATGGCCATAGGTTATGTTGCGCTATCCATTCCGATTCTTGCAACACCTCAAAACAACTCCTATCTGCTTGCGTTCACGATCTTCGCACTTGTGCTCATCTCGTGTGGAAACGGATTGTTCAAGGGCAATCTTCAAGCTATTGTCGGACAGATGTACGACGACTTTGAAGCCGAAGCCGCAAAAGAATCGCCCGAAAAACTTAAATGGGCAATTGGACAACGCGACGCCGGATTCCAAATCTTCTACGTTTTTATAAATGTAGGTGCCTGGTGGCTCCTTTCATCGCTCCGCTTCTGCGTAGCTGGTGGCTCAACCGAAACGGATTTGTCTACAATGCCGACCTCCCCCGCCTATGCCACGACTTTATAAACGGAAGTATTGGCGGAAACCTTGGCAACTTACAGAAACTAGCCGCCGAAGTCGGTGGAAATGCGGCCGACCTGGCATCGTTCTGTCCACAATATCTCGACGTGTTCAACACCGGCGTGCACTACAGTTTCATTGCCAGCGTGGTGATGATGCTCGTTTCGCTAATCATCTTCATGACCTCGAAACACCTCTTCCCAATGCCAGGTAAGAAAGAACAAGTAGTGGTTCAGGAATACACCGAAGAAGAAAAAATCACCATGGCCAAGGAAATCAAGCAGCGCATGTATGCTCTTTTTGCAGTGCTTGGCATCAGTGTGTTCTTCTGGTTCTCGTTCCATCAAAACGGACAAAGTTTATCGTTCTTCGCTCGCGACTTTGTGAAAACCGATTCCGTGGCACCCGAAGTATGGCAAGCTGTTAATCCTTTCTTTGTGATATTCTTAACCCCCGTTATTATGTGGGTGTTCTCTTATTTCACCAAGAAAGGCAAGCCTCTTTCAACACCGAAGAAGATAGCCTACGGAATGGGAATTGCCGGCCTGGCCTATCTGTTCCTCATGGCCCTGTCGATGACGATGGGTTATCCTTCAGCCGAAACATTCAGAAATATATCGCCCGAACTCTCCAGCGTGATGAAAGTTGGCCCATGGGTGCTCATTCTAACCTACTTCCTGCTCACGATGGCCGAGTTGTTTATTTCGCCTCTAGGTCTCAGTTTTGTGAGCAAGGTAGCCCCGAAGCATCTCCAAGGTCTATGTCAGGGATTATGGTTGGGTGCAACGGCCGTTGGCAACATTCTTCTTTGGATAGGTCCGTGGATGTACAACAAATATTCTCTCTGGATATGCTGGTTAGTGTTTGCTCTTGTGTGCATAATCTCCATGTCGGTGATGTTCGGCATGGTTAAATGGCTCGAAAGAGTAACCAAATCATAATCTACAATCAATTCCCTTTGGGGATTTAATAAGCAGGCATAAGTTGCATGATTGTTCAACTTATGCCTGCTTTTTTTGTCTGTTATCTCCACATTCCGTCTGCTTCCGGGCCTTATTTCATACTGCGATAGAAGAGCTACGCTAGAAAAATGAGGAATAACACTCTGTGTAATTTAGTATTCATGGAGGATAACCCTAGAAATATATTGTGTTGCACAAAGAGATTAAACAGATAGTGTAACAATAATATTTTTACACAAGGAACTTATAGTTTTTGTGTAGAAACAGCGTTTTCTCACAAAGAACTTAAACTGCTTGTGTAACAACGGTGTTTTCTCACAGAGAACTTACGGTTTTTGTGTAGCAACACTGTTGCTACACAAAGAACTTAAACTGCTTGTGTAACAACTGTGTTTTCTCACAGGGAACTTACGGTTTCTGTGTAGCAACAGTGTTTCCTCACAAAGAACTTATATTCCCTGTGTAGCAACACTGTTGCTACACAAGGAACTTATGATTTCTGTGTAACAACAGAGTTTTCTCACAGGGAACTTAAGATGCTTGTGTGAAAAGCAGGTTTTCTCACACTTATCTTAAAGTAACATTATAAAATCCAAGATAATAACAGGGAGATCTGTTCGCACCGAGGTTTTTCATTTGTAATTATTGCTCATCGATTGCGAATATCTCCGCCGATAAGATGAAACTGCGTAATCTGGTATTGCCATATCCTTAAAACAATGTGAATTAGATATGAGCACAAAAAGAGCTGCCCGAAAAAGGGCAGCTCTTGTGGGGTGTTTGAATATAATGTTTTTAAAATACCAAGCCAGTCGGGCTGGCCGACTGGCGAAGAATTATAGCCAGATGGAACCTGACTCTGAAGAGCCTTGTGTGAAATATTTCGTGAGATAGTCGGTTAGAGCTTCGCTCCACGAAATATTGAAGGCTTTCATGATGGCCTGAAGCACACTGTTGCTGCCTGCGCTTAAGCTGTTTTCAGGAGTTTTCTTTACATATGGTTCGATGCCTTCGACACCCATGGTCGTATCGAACTCTTCGAGGTATTCGTTGTTGTTCATCAACACCACTACCGGGACGGTTATGTTGATGTCCCACGAACCAACCTGAACCTGCGAAGCCGAGGGCTTATAGAAAGGACTGAAACCGTTGGCTTTCGGGTCTTTCTTTCCGCGGTTATCGTGTAGCAGTCGGATTCTCATGTCCATTGTCGTGCGATCTTTCAGGAAGGTAATGGCGCCTTTGAATCCGAGTGGATTGGTTCTTCCGGTCAGCTTAGCTAAGCCGCTGTGATAGGTCGTATCCCAGGGAGTCGTGTCAACATATTTATAATCGATAAAGCTGGTCGTGGCTTTGTCGGCCAGTTCTTGGCCTGTCATGAGATTCTTCGCATTTTCAATTGTGAAGAAGTGCTGATGAATGGCGTCCTGATTATTTAAAATGAACTGACTGTTCATTAGCTCGCCCTTGATGTTGTAATACTTGATGAACATGAGATACATCGGGGTGGGTATCGGGCCTTTACCATTGTCGTAGTCGTATGCCCCGATTACATAGAATTTACTTTGGCTTCCGTCTGCCAGTCCCCATCCCTTTCCAGGTTTGTTTTCGTATGTTATCGTCTGGATTCGTTTGAGGTATTTGGCCTTGGTTTCTGGATTTTGGTGAGGGCCGCCTTCGGTATCAATTTTATCCCATGGATTGTGCAGGTGGCATTCCACAAGTTTAATGGACACCTTGACGGGGTCTTCGTGAAGTTTGTCGGGTCCTGGTGTTGGAACTACGGGGTCTTTTTCGCAGGCTGTGAAAGCCACGGTCATGAATGCTGCTCCTAGCAACAGCATAACCGATTTAAACAGATTTTTTTTCATTCTTGTTTTGTTTTGAAGTTATTATAAATGAAGTTTTTCCTAGAAGAACCATCCGATCGAGCAGCGTATGTCACGTCCCATGTCGTGGGCGTAGTAGCGCGACCGGTTTGTATATTCTTTATATTCTTTGTTGAACAGGTTGTCGGCCGAAATGAAAATGCGTAGTTTGTTGCGCTCGGATATTTTCCAGTCAGCGCCTATTTCGAATCCCCACAGGCTGTAGGAAGGTGGCGTGAACGACACCAGGTCGCGAGCGGGGTCGAAATGTCTCTGCTTGAAAACGAATCGATGTTTCACTTGTAGCCAGCCCGTGAGCGCTCCCAGTTTTATGTCGGTGAGACTTGCATCGTGATCGATTCGTGCTGATGGGATATAAGGCAGATAGGCATGTGTTTTCTGCTCGTTCGCCCATATCAAACTGGAGAGTATATGATATTCCAGATGCTTTATGGGTTCAAAATGCAGGTCGATGTCTATGCCTCTGAAGAAAGCATCGGTTTGTTTATACTGAAACAGGGGATACGACCCCGAAAGAACTGTTATGTACTGGTGCGAAGGCTCATCGTAGATGTATCCGCCCACCCATTGGAGATAGGCGTCGAGGCGGACATCGAGAAAATCGTTTCTGTAGGCAATCGATGTTACCCATTTTGTGCTTTTCTCGGAGTGCATTGTTGAGTCGCCTCTGACAAACATGCCCGAACCGAGTTCGTTTCCGTTGCTGTAGAGCTCATGAACATGCGGTGCGCGCCAGGCAAGACCTATGTTGGATGTGAATTTCCAATTTTCAGTTGGTCTGTAGTTCATACCCAAATTGTAAGAGAAATTACTGAAATGGTGATGACCGCCGTAGGTTTTGAAAGTGTAATCATAACCCACTGCACGAGTTGCCTGATGGTCGAAACGTACTCCTGCTTCCGCGTCGAACGCACCTGCGCGGTATTTTTGCAGTGCATACAATCCGAAATCGTATTCCGTATAGTTCGGGATAATCGGAACAACTCCCGTTCCCTCCTGATTCGTATTGTTTATGTGTAAATATGATGCGCCTGTTTCAGTGTTCCACCCTGCATAATCCACATTCCACTTCAATTGATTCTGAAACGATGATAGTATCATACTAACTGCGGGAATTTTCGAATAGTCCATGCGCCGGTTTCTGTATTCTTTTCGGTCGTCATATTGATATGCAGTCTGCCAGAACAGTCTTCCGAGTCGTCCGACATCAAGATATATCTTCCCGATTGCCGTATGATGTACAACATGCTGATATGGATAGTCAATCTCTCTACTAAACGGGGATATATCCATGGGACGCCCAAGTTTGATGCGCTCTTTCAGCATATCTTCACTCCCCATCTGCGCACTTCTCATCACGCCCAGTTTAAGATTGTACATGCTGTAGAAACCTTCCACTCTTAATTTACCTCGACGATAGCCGAGCGATGCAGAGAAGTCGTGTTCTCGATAGCCGGTGTTGTTCAGTAGATAGTTGGCAGTGCTTGGTCGCCTGCATTAGCCACAGTTCCTTGTAGTCTCCATGCAAAATTGCGATCGAAAGGAATGGTTCCCTCTGCTTGCCCAACGAAAGAGAAGCGGCGCCCATTAGTCCCGTAGAGTGCACGAGTGTGTCCCGTAATCTCTTTTTGCTGATATGGGAGTATCTTTTGTTCCATTACGATGATGCCGCCGAGGGCCTCCGAACCGTATCTCACCGATTCGGCCCCCTTGACAACTTCTATTGAACCGCTACTATTCTGATCTATCTCCGGAGCATGGTCTGCTCCCCACTGCTGTCCCGTTTGCCGGGCACCATTATTCACAATCAGGATGCGATTCCCATACATTCCGTTAATCACAGGCTTGGCAACTGTTGTGCCCGTCTGAATTGAGCTAACTCCGCTCACATGTTCAAGTAGTGAGGCTAAGGTTTTTCCCATCGAGCGATCAATCATATTTGCCGAGAGTTTGCTGCTGACGCTGTTTATACTGGTTTGGCGTCGCTCGGAAGTCACAACAACCTCGCCGAGAGTTTGCTCGCTGTTCAAGGCCGACTTTTTTTTCTGCTTTTTCGATGTCGTCTTAATTGTGTCTACCGCAAAAGTGTTGTCGTTTCCTTCTCCTGCAATGTTCTGAGCAGGAACTTGAATGGCAAAACCCAACATTAGCAGTACACACCACACGCATCTGCAAAGCTGCAATGCATTGTATTTCATCTGTGTGTTGAAAAATTATTTTTATTCTACAGTAATCGCGCAATTAATTCCGCGAAACACACGTGGAATAAACTTGAATGGAAAGTATACGATTGTTTTTAGGCCATAGTTGGCGGAGAGTGACTGTTCACGGATTCAACCAGTCTGTAAACAATCAGTGTCTCGAAGTGGTTAAGTGTGAAAGCAACGAATGAAATCATTGGGCGGAATTCCACTCCTCCGGTTTGTGTCGCTTGATTTAGAGTGAAGTCGCAAATGAAGCAATTACCTTTCGCAGAAGGGCCATCTTCATTGGTCGACATAGCTTTCCCTGCTTTTTCCAGCGGGTGATGGATATGCACATCTTTCAAAACATGCATAAACATGAATGTTGCAAGCAACATCCAGGCTAATAGCACTCTTTTTTGTTTATTGATATGCATCCAGACTATGTTTTATTTGTCACTCTCAAGATATTCTTGGCGATTCTGAACAATTATCGTCAAGCACGGGCAAAGATAAGATAAATGTTCCGATGTGTAGAGCTCAGATAGTACATGTGCTCCGTATTATTAACTTTCTTTAGATTCGTAAGTCAGTCATTCATAACTCTCTACCATAATTAAAATATATAATGCCACTTCTGGATATAAAATGAGCAGTAAATTTTTTCAAGATTTGATTTGGACTTTTCTAACGAGTGGAAAAATGTAAAATAGAATCATAAGTAATAGGTATTGCGGTGTTTTTCTGCGTTGTCTACCTTTGCGTGCAAATTGTATAAACCTGTTTTTATTCACAAATAATAATTGTATTATGAGAAAGAGAACATTTCTCCGTGCATTTGCTACGGTGGTTTTGTTGGCTACAGCAAATCTAGTTGCTTTTGCCGCAGACTATGTGAAGGTAAGTGATTCCGACGGTAAGGCAACTTTCTTTGCACTGTCAGAGAAACCTGTAGTTACGTTTAATTCCACATCTTTAGTACTCACAACAACCTCGCAAGTTGTGGAATATCCTCTTGTAAGTTATCGCTCCTTTGAATTTGTCAACGAAAGTGCAGGTGTTGAAAGCACAAATGTCGAAACGGCTAAATTTTCGTTTGGCAACACGCTCAAGGGCGAAGGATTAAACCCCGGAAGTAAACTCGCTGTATTTAGTATCGACGGAAAACTTCTGGCAAGCACTGTTGTAGCAAACAACGGTACAGCCGAAATCGAAATCAGCTCTTTCGCTGGTGTCTTAATCGTTAAATCATCATCCAAAACATTCAAATTCATCAAGAAATGAAGAAAATTTTTACTCTGGTAATAATCGCTCTCACAGCAGCAGTCTCCACACAGGCGCAAACAGTGGTCATTAACAAGACAGACGGTACATCAGTGACCTATAATGTCTCGGAAGTTCAAAACATAGCTTTCAATCCGGCCTCAACGTCCGTAGGAATAGCTGGCAACTATGAAGCTCGAACACTTTGAAGGTTGGTCCGATGCCCGGTTCCTATGTAGCGAACAACGTGACCTATCATGTTGAGAGCAACTCCGACGGCACGATTAATATAACTACTGCCGACGAAGAATACAAAGGAACTCAGATGGGCGATCTCAAGCTCGGAGCTTTCACGATTCGAAACATTTCCTACGATAACGCAGCCCAAGCCTACGTGCGCGATTACACAAGCGACGGAGTGAGAGTGCGTTTCAAATCGAGCACGGGAATGGATGGAGAATACAGTTTCACCAGCGGCAAGATTACCGCCAGTCTTGACTCCGACGGAAAGCTTCACGTCACTAACGTGTTCAAGATTGGAAGAATGCCTTTCGAAATCACCGCAACTTTCGTAGGAACAAAAGAATAATCATCAACTCCCAGCACACATGCGTTTTGTATTCAATACGCTAAATATTCTTGCAGGCTGTGTCGTTTTCGTAACGATTACAGCCTGTAACGGTATTCTAGAAGGCATATACGACAAGCCGACGGCTGAGCTGCTCACAAAGAAAGGGCAATTAAGAATAGATGCGTCAAGTTGGACCGATTGGTACTACGTTGATTTCGATTCGCTAGCACTCATTGCTCAATCTGGAGACTCGTTGGCACTTGCGAAAGCACAGACGCAGTTCGTACCTTATCCTATTCCGCTTGATTCGACAGACGTGCAAACCGTAACACAGACGGGAATCTACACATATTGGTTCGATGTGTTTGGACAAGGCATTTCGAAAAATGAAAAACGAGGCTTTTACCAAACATCCTCACAACCCGAACCAAAGAAATGGAGCATTGCCATTCATCGAGACAATGTTAGGACAAATGGAGCAGCTGTGCTCGAAACAAACTACACTTCAATGGACGAATTGCCGAAGACTAGCTCTGCATTTATGGGTGCGAGCTTCCAAAAAGATGAGTTTACCGAGAATCAAGTGTGGGCCGACCAGTCGAAAATGTTTTCTATGCTCATCGGCTGTCAGGGAATAAGTATAAATCGCACTCTCTCCTCGTGGTTGACTCTCGAAATTCCTCCCATGCCCCCTCATTCAAGCACAACAATCACATTTTCATAATCCGATTCAGTGACGGGAAGTGTGCAGCTGTGCAATTGGAAAACTATATCGGACTCACGGGCACAAAATGCCAGCTAACCGTTAATTATAAATATCCTTACTAGAAACACATGAATAGAATCATACCGATTTTTTCCACAGTCCTGCTATGCACAACAGCCTTACAAGCACAAGAAATGCTCGACTCCGTAGAGATGGAGCAGGTTGTTGTTACCGGAACCCGCACCCCCAAACTGCTCTCTAGCGCTCCGGTGCTTACGAAAGTAATCACGGCCTCCGACCTTCAGAAAACCGATGCCACGAATCTACGCGACCTACTTCAACAAGTCATTCCGGGCGTTGAGTTTTCATATGCTATGAATCAGCAAGTGCATTTTAATTTCTCGGGCTTTGGCGGGCAGAGTATGCTTGTACTTATAGACGGCGAGCGACTGGCCGGTGAGACTATGGACGACGTTGATTTCACCAGGATAGGAATGGAAAATGTCGAGAGAATCGAAATAATAAAAGGTGCAGCATCTGCGCTCTACGGGTCAAACGCAAACGGAGGCGTAATAAATATTATTACCAAGGAACGAGCCAAAAAATTCGGTCTGAATCTAAACTCGCGTATCGCACGACACAAAGAATGGCGCAACGGAGCTGTGCTGCAGTTCGCATCCGGCAAATTCACAAACTTGCTGACACTCAGTCGTAACACAATAGACAATTATAATGTCAAAAACGCAAACCAGCCCATCACACGAGTCATCTCAACAATCTATGGCGACGATGTAACAAGTGTGAAAGAGCAATTTACCTTCACACCGATAAGCAAGCTGATACTAACAGGCCGAGCTGGATATTTTATAAGACAGGTGGAGCGAACTCCAGGCACGAAAGAACGCTATCGCGATTTCTCTGGAGGTGTGAGAGCGCAATGGCAAATTGCAGAAAACGATTATATCGAGGGTGCATATGCTTTCGACCAGTATGATAAGTCGGACTACCAGGCAATAACTCGTCTCGACATCCGCGGATACTCAAATGTTCAGAACTCATTCCGAGTTTTATACAACAAAATGCTCGTCGGCGATGACCTGCTCTCAATCGGAGCCGATTTTTTGCACGACTACTTATTCAACAACCGGCTAAACGGTTCAACGAAAATACAGGATTCGTTCGATGCATTCGCACAATATGATATGAATCTGGGGCAGCAGTGGGAATTAGTGGGAGCTTTGCGTTATGATTACTTTTCCGACGGTCGCTCCTCACGAATCACGCCCAAATTAAGCACTCGCTACAGCCCCCGCCGAAATCTCAACATTCGTTTAGGCTATGGAATGGGCTTCCGCTCACCAACTTTGAAAGAGAAATACTACAACTTCGACATGTCCGGTATCTGGATTGTCGAAGGAAATCCCTCGCTCAAACCGGAGGTGAGCCATAATTTCAATATTTCGGCCGAATACACACGTAACCCCTACAATTTAACCGTGTGTGCCTACTACAACAGAGTGGACGACAAGATTGCAGCCGGTGCACCCTACTTCGCCACCCCCTCCGACCGCCTTCCAAGGCTTCCATACATAAACTTGGCCGGATACTCTGCCCTCGGAGCAGAAGCGACAGCACAGGCGCGGTGGAAATGCGGCCTTTCGGCACGAATTTCTTATGCTTTTACGCACGAACAACTGCCCAAAAACAAACAGGGAGCACAGGTGAACAATCAATACATCCCCGCACGGAAACATTCGATAGTCGTGCATACCGATTGGGACAAAAATTTGAATAAAAATCTGGGGCTGTGCATCGCACTTGACGGAAGAATACTCTCGGCAGTAGACAATAAGGAGTATGTTGATTATTATGACGTGTCGAAAGGACTTGTGTCAGTTCACTATCCCCCATACACGCTTTGGAAATTCTCGGTTGCAGCAAGAATCCGTAAGTTTGCAAAGCTCACAGCGGCAGTCGACAACGTACTGAATTACAAACCTAGCTACTATTATCTCAACTGTCCGCTCACTGATGGCGCAAATTTCATGCTGGGTCTATCTCTCGATGTCGACCAGCTATTCAAGTAAGATAAAAGCACTTATGGAACAAGAACACAACACAAAAAAGAAAAAATTTTGGTGGCGTACCATTGCATCATTCACAATCGTACTCTTCTCGATGCCTCTTGGGCATGCACTGATGATTCTCATGGAAAAATTTATGACTCCCGGACCAATGCACTACGCTGCATTTTTCATGGGATTGGCAGGTTTACTCATGGTAATCGTCGGAGTGTTCGTAAAAAGCGATACTCGACAAACGCTCTGGGGATTTTTCGGTGGACTTTTGTTCTGGACCGGATGGGTTGAATTCCTTTTTATGTATTATGCCCGCAGGTTCGGTGTGCAGCCGGAGATTGAGAATGGTGAAATTGTAACCAAGCCGGAGTATTTAATCCTTCCGGCGTCGTTTGGAATGTGGATGATGGTTATGACAATGTATATCTTCAGCACAAAGAACGGTTGTGACTTCATCACCTGGATTCAAAAGAAGTTATTTCGCAGTCGTAGAGCAGAAATAGTTCCTCAACCAATGACAAGACACACCTCAATCGTTACGTTTATGGAGTTAAATATGATATTATGGGCCATGTACTTACTCCTTATGTTCTGTTACGACAAAAATTTCCTGGGCGACCATCATCCCGTAACCTTTATTGTTGGAATAGGCTGCCTCATCGGCTCGCTCTTCATGTTTAAGAGGCAACTTTACCTTGGGTCGTGGGGTGCAAACATCCGAATGGCCATCGCGACAGTAATCATTTTCTGGACACCTGTGGAAATTCTCGGTCGGATGAACTTCTTTACCGAAATATGGGTGGAACCTGAACATTATATACCGCAGATGGTGACTATACTTGTGGTTTTTATCGCACTTTTTGTATATTTGTGGCTCAAAGCATCAAGGAGAAAACTCCGACGGGAAATTTCTCAATATGATTAGTACGTTTTTATCTTGATTCTTTGAAATGGATTAATTCCAAAAATGATATTAAGTTTTTCATTTTGTTCTTCGCCGACGATGTGAATCGTCGGCGAGATTTTTTTGCCACTCACTAAAAGAGCACAAGTCGAAAAATTGAACTGGCCAGCCCTCGTAACCGGAACATGAATGGAATACAGAAAAAATTTTCCATATACGACGACTGCATCTGTGGTTTTTAATCCGCTTTTTCTACTTTTGTGGCACGATGCTGTGAAGTATCATCTTGTTTCTGATAGGCAGGCGTGCCATTCGTATTCATCTTTTATTTGGAAAGAATTCGTTATCATCCCTAAATAACATTTTTATTGATACTTTTCAGTCTGTCAGACGATGTGAATCGTTGACAGACATTTTTTTGATTCATGCAGAATTCGACCGATGAGAAAAAATCAAAATTTAATGCTTGTCTGGCGCCACCATATCACAATTTTCCCTATCTTTGCAAGCAGACGAGAGTGAACTTGGGAAATAGAATAAAAAAAATACTCTCACGGCACAGAGATATGAAGCTATATAACCAGCGGAGGAGATGGACACTCAATGACAGTGAAAAACGTTCTTTATTGGACACTCTTCCTCTCTGACCGCAAAAACAACTTACAGAATGACACTCATGCTCTATCGGAGAACGGAAAAAAAGAGACTGTTTCCGCTTGTTCTCACGCAGAGAGCGGGAATCAGGAGCCTAAATCAACTTGTTTTTAGCTACGGATGCAGTAGTAGACCCTCACAATCATTTAAAACCTCTCCGTATGCAGAAAACTAGCCTTCGAGACGACTCTCTCCCACTATGAGAGCGTAAAACGAGATTTCGAAACAGCTCTTTCCGTCTCCGAAACCCCAAAAATGGACTGCGAATAGACTCGTGCGCACTGCATAACTGCAAAATTCAGCCAGGAAATGACTCGTGCAGACTGCATAACCGCAAAATTCAGCCAAGAAATGACTCATGCAGACTGCAGAAGTCGGAAATGTGAATCGGATTTAACTTTCGCACACTGCAGAAGTCGAAAATGTGAACTAGATTTAACATCTGCACACTGCAGAAGTCGGAAATGTGAACTAGATTTAACTTTTGCACACTGCACAAGTCGAAAAATGGTTACAGAAAGCACTTCTGCACACTGCACAAGTCGAAACGAGGGCTCGAATTGCACAGCAGACCATTTCAAGAGTGGAGTAACTAACCTTTATTCAACGGCCTTCTTTGGCACGTCATGTAAAACCGCGAATTTTTGGAGCCATGCTCACTAAAAGAATCGCCACTTGACACAAAAAGGCAATCAATAGTATTCATTAACTGAAAAATTCATTTAGAAAAACAATGAAGAACAAGAAAATTAAGCGGATTAGCGGTTCAACGCTAACCATCGGACTGCACGCATTGATGCAGAACAGAGTTTTTAAACTTGTGAGCACTGTAGCTCCCGAAAAAATCAAGTTGACTCCAGAGGAGATGGCCGAATGGAGGAAAAGAATCGATTATGAGGATGATGCGGCGCGAACAGTTGTGGCTTCTGAAGACACGGCGAAGCTCAATCACATTGACCATGCGCGTTCGAGAGCGTTGACATCGCTCTTTGGCGACATCAGACAGGGAATTAAGTCGATTAAAGCAGAGAAGCACCAAGCAGGAGTGCGATTGAAGCTCATTGTTGACACTTACAAGAACATCCAGAGAGAAAACACAACCCTCCAAACGCAGACGGTGAAGGGGCTGCTCATCGATTTGGAGAAGCCGGAGCTAGTTCCGCACATTGCGGCTCTCGATCTTCGTTATGCGATTGATGTCTTGAAGGCAAAGAATGAGGAATTCGAAATGATTTTTTCCAGGCGTGCAGACAGCAAGAAGCTCCACGTTATCAATAAAAGCAGAGATGTGCGCAAGGAGAATGACGAAATGATTGAAAAAGTCTATTCCCACATCGAAGCGTCTCTGATTTATGCTGCAAATGAGGCAGACCAACACCTCATCTCCGACCTCATCGATGGCTTAAACGTGGTAAGCAATGAGATCAAGCTCTCTCGCAATGAAAGTATTGCACAGAGGAAGGCTGCGAAAAAGAGAAAAAACAAAAAGCCGGAAGGTAAGGAGCCCGAGAAGAAGCCCGACGACAAACAAAAACCAGGTCGGGAGGAAGACCCTGGGGAAGACAAAATTTGATTTTTTGTTCATATGCTTGGCGGAGGCACTTCTTGGAGGTTGTCTCCGCTTTTTCATGTAACACCCCACCGAAAATCACTAAAAATGAGGGTCTCGGACTCCAATTCTCTGCAAAAAAATCATCATAAACCATTTGTGAAGACTGCATGACCGTATTATTTCGTCAAGAAACCACTTGTGTCGGATGCATGAATATATCCTTTTAATTTTCAGCGACTTATGCTGGCTGCATGACCGTATTATTTCGTCAAGAAACCACTTATGCAGGCTACATGAATGCAGTCTACTAGAATGAAAACACAGCCGATGAGTGCTTATGAGTGATTTTGGGTTTTTATAGCATTCGAGGCACATAATAAGTAGGTATTTTGTTCAGAAAAGTCATTCAAGATGAAAAAAGATGTTTACAAAACATTAATTTTGCCTGCGTTGCTCTCCACACGAGTTAGAAATTTTGATTATAAACCTGGGATGTGCGCAGAGCAACAGGAAAAATCTTCATAGAATAGGGAGTAAAGCTATAGGAATATTACAAAAAAATTAAACAGTTCAAGATGAAACACTTTATCAGGAAATCGTTGCCAATTTTTCTTGGTGGCGTAATTGCACTTGCAGCATCGTGCACAAAAGAAGACGGGTTCGACGAGCCCACGCTTACTTTATCGGAAACAGCAATGAGTTTCGATAAAGGCATGAGTGAAAAAACCGTTACAATAACCACTAACCAAGCCAGCTGGATTGCCTCATCGCCAGCAGAAGGCGATTGGCTTGCAGTAACGAGCGAGGAAAATGTTCTGAAAATCAAAGTTCTTGAGAACACCCGTGGTTCAGAGCGAAAAACTTACGTTCTTGTTAACGCCGGCGGAGCTTCGGCAAAGCTGGAAGTTACTCAGAGTGCGGCCGACATTACACTTGACGTTATTCCCGACACTATATACATGCCACAGACTGGCGGCGAACGAACAGTTGACATTACAACAAACGCCACCTCCTACGAAATCGTGCCGGAAGAAACAACCTACTGGCTCACAATCGACAAACACGACGAAGATGTGAAGCTCCGAGCCGAAGCGAATAACACCGAGCGAGCAAGAAGCGTAAAGTTATACGCCAGGAGTGGCGAAAAGGCCAAGGAAATTGTTGTCGCACAGTCGGGCCGTTTAAAATACATTCTTGCAATCAATCCCGGAAACCCCATGAGCGTCCACAAAATGATGGATTTCGAGCTCTCGCGCGGCAGCTATCTCCGAAATTACCAGGCAGCCTATCCCAACTTCGGCATGCCCGAGATGTACACGTTCGTAACGGCATCTCCAATCTTCAAGCTCATTGAATACAGCAGCTACGACGGAGTTGTGCCCTCCGGAATTACAACCGTAGGCGACGGAATGATTGCTGTTAACGCCTGCAAGGACAAAGCATTCGAGCGTTTCCTTGAAGAGAACGGCTACCGACGTGTAAACGCCAATTCTGCGAAAGATTTTGTGAACGAGAGTGCCGGATTGACTCTGAATGTCACAATATCAGAGCGAGAGGGTAACGAAGGAGTAAATTTAACCTTCCGTCCGTTCCTCAAGCAAGACAAAAAATACCCAACTTTCGAAGCCATGCCGTACTTCCCCCTGGAATTGCTCCGAAAAGAAAATAAGAAAGAGCCCGCGGTTGTTGCCTACGAAACCGCAGCCGGAAGTACACTCGTCAGCCGTACGATGAGCGAAATAAATACCTCAGAGGTTTCCATCATGCAATACAAAATGAAAGCCGGAAGCACAGATGCGTTCTACGGCCGTGCTTATTTCTTCTTCACAACCGATCCGAAAGTGCCCGTAGATGCAAAATTCATCGGAAGTGTGGAAACCGGAGTGCTCCTATTTAAGAATGTGAACCTTGGACTCTGGCGTAACGGCACCGACTGGCACGTAACCGAAGAATTTAAGGAGCTCTTAGGTCAAGAGGGTTTCGAATTTAACAGCAGTTCGGGAAACAAACACTTCTTCATTCGTTCGTACGACCATTTACGCATAGCTGTTACGCCCATAAAGGACGACGACGAAACAGTTTTGGCTCTCCTCTTCAACTACGGCGATGCAGCAGCCAGCGGAAGCGCAGAGAGAGGCATACCGACTCTGAAAAATCTTCTGTCGGGCAAAGCCGCACGCAAAACAACCGGGAGATAAGAATCATGAAACTACTCATTAATAAAAACCGCTTACTCGCGGCTGCATCATTCTTTGTTTTATTGTTTGCAGCTGCCGGATGTTCGGATACAGCTGAGGTTGTGCAGCCCGAGTTTGCGGTTTCCGAAACCGAATTAGCATTCGAGCAGAGTGCAGGAGAGAAAATCGTTACCGTTGAAACCAATCTTGCCGACTGGATGCCCTCTTCGCCAGCCGAAGGAAGCTGGCTCTCACTCGAAAAGAGTGCCGGAAAGCTCGTAGTTAAGGCAAAAGAGAACGTCACGGGCGAAATTCGCAAAACTTATATCATTCTCAATGCCAGCAGAGCCGTAAAAAAAATCACGGTTTCGCAAGCTGCAGCCGTCGCGACTCTCGGAATCGAAGGCGGTGAGGTTCTGTTACCACAAAAGGGTGGCGACGTAACGGCATATATCACATCCAACCTGTCGGGCTATGAAATCAAGAAAACCGAAACGGCCGACTGGCTCACCGTGATTCCCAAAAAACACTCCGTGAAGTTTGTTGCACCTGTAAACCGCAGCACCAACGACCGTGTTGCCAAGCTCGCACTCGTAGGCAGTGGAAAAACGGCTGAAGTAATCGTTCGCCAACCGGGCATATCACTTTTCATTCTGGCATGCAACCCAGGTACACCGTTCGACATCTATAAAATGATGGATTTTGAGCATCGTCGAGGTAGCATACTCGCCGAATATGCCGCGCCCGACGCAAGTTTCGACCTCACGGAAGAAAGTTTTTACTTTCACACCACTTCACCGCTCTTCAAGGACATATATTATGTTCACGACACGCGAACCGGAGTGGCCACGAGAGTTTTCACGCGTTCGTTTACCGATGAAGGAATAAAAGCGGTTCGCTCGCCCGAGTTCAAAGCCTATCTTGCAGAGCGCGGATATGTGAGAAGTGAGCAAGACACGAATATCTATGTTAGCGAGCTTGAAAAACAAGCCATGCGAATAGACATTCTCGAATCGAACCATAGCGTCGTGCTCTTTTTTAACCAGGTGCGCACACAGCAGCAGGACTATCCGACGTTTGAAACCCTGAACCTCGGTCCGCTAGAACTCTTAAATAACGATAGTAAGAAGTCGTCCGATGTCGAAGCCTGGGAAAATTCGCAAGGAAGCAGCTTGATGGCCAAGCATACCAACGAAAATGGCGAAATAGAGGCCTTGTCGTTCAACACCAATCGCAATCCGCTCATAAATAGGAGCTACTTCTTCTATTCCAAGAGCAATAGTCCGCAAATTTCCAACTCGAAGATAGGTAGCGTGGAGCAATACACGCTAAATTTCGACACTCCCACACTGGGCGTGTGGCAAAATGGAAATAATTGGGACATCACCCGCCAGTTCGATAGCCTTCTGAAAGCAAATGGCTTCGTGTTCATTGAGAGCAGTGGCAAATTTCATGTCTACGGGCGCAAGAGCGACAAGCTAGTGCTCGCAATAAAAGGCGATAAGTTCTCCGACATAAATAACAATAAGCCCGTGCTTCAAATAGGCGTACTCTACAAGCCGAGTCTCTTCTCTCAAAACAGTTCGGAGGCCAGACGCGCACTGCATGAGTGCCTTCTGAAGATGAAAAACAACAGATAACAACAACACAACATGAAAAAAAATATATTATACCTGGCGTTAGCACTCGCACTGCCGATAATTTCGTCGTGTAGCAGCAGCGACGACCTGCGCGACTCATATTCTGAAACCCGAACCGTGTCGCTACCGGGCGGCATACAGGCTCTGGCAGGCAGAATGCACATAAAAGTGTCGCCCGAGGCCGTTCGGAAAATGAAACCGGGCACAAGCGGAGTCATCTCCATGCAAAGTGCGCCTACAAGGCTGTCGCGCGCAATGAACGACATCGGAACCTATCGCATTGAACGACTCTTTGCACCTGCAGGACAGTTCGAGGAACGTTCGATTGCATTCGGGCTCGATAGATGGTTCACAATTCACTTCGATTCGAGACAGGATTTAACAGCAGCTCTCAAAAAATTTCAGTCGTTAGACGAGGTTCAGGTAGCCGAAGAGGTTGCATGCCTTTCGTTTCCGGAGACTACGACTGCAGCTATGCCTGCCGAGCCATTAAAAGCCAAAGGCCCAGCCAGCGCACCCTTCAACGACCCGCAAATTGGCGCTCAATGGCACTACAAGAACGACGGCTCGATTGATTCCAGGAGTCGTGCAGGCTCCGACTGTAATGTTTGGCCCGTTTGGAAGGATTATACAACCGGCAAGCCTAACGTAATTGTCGCAATTATCGATGGTGGAATAGACGTGACTCACGAAGATTTGAAAGATAACCTTCATGTCAACACCGCAGAGCTTAACGGAACGCAAGGAGTCGATGATGATGGCAACGGCTTCGTCGACGACGTCTACGGATACAATTTCGTAGAGGCATCGGATGTTGTCGGTGGAAAAATTGAGCCAGATGATGCTGGCCACGGAACACACGTGGCCGGAACCGTGGCAGCCCGAAACAACAACGGTCTTGGCGTGGCCGGAATTGCCGGAGGCGATGGTAGCACGAATTCTGGCGTGAGGCTTTTAAGCTGTCAAATATTCCGCAAGAGTAAAGAAGAAGGCAGCGCGAGGCAGCCATCAAGTATGCTGCCGATAATGGCGCCGTGATTGCACAGTGTTCGTGGGGATATGCCTCAAAAGAGAACGTGAAAGAACTTCCGAAGTCTCTGAAAGAGGCAATCGACTATTTTATAACGTTCGCGGGATGCGATGCTCACGGTGCGCAACGCTCGGATTCACCCATGAAGGGAGGAGTAATGATTTTTGCCGCCGGAAATGAGAACATGAACTTCAAGGAATTCCCTGCTGCCTACGAGAAAGTAATCTCGGTGGCTTCGACTGCCTGGAATTTTCAAAAAGCAAGCTACTCTAACTATGCAGACTGGGTTTCTATAAGCGCGCCGGGAGGCGATCAGGATGCATTTGGGCTAAAAGCCGGCGTTTTGAGTACCATGCCTAAGAAGATTGCCTCATCTGGCTACGGATATATGCAGGGTACGTCTATGGCATGCCTCATGTGTCGGGAATTGCTGGGTTGGTGGTTTCATACTTCGGAAAACAAGGCTTTACGGCAGATATGCTCAAAGAGAGAATCGTGTCTTCATTCCTGCCTTACAATATCGATGAGCTCAACCCATCTTATAAAGGAAAATTGGGCACCGGCTTTATCGATGCCTACGCTGCATTCGCTCAAGACCAGGGAATCGCACCGCAAAAGGTTGAAAATATCGAAATTTCGCCCTCTTACTCCAGTGTGAGTCTAAAATGGAAAGCAGTTTCCGATGCCGACGACAAAACAGCTGCTTTCTACAATATATATATAAGTGATGCACCAATCACAACCGCTTCGCTTGCATCGATGGAGGCTCAACGAGTCAACGGAATCGGTTATTCGGTCGGCGGAACGATTAATCACAACTTCGAGTATCTTCGCGATAATACAAACTACTATTTCGCAATCGTCGCCATCGACAGATGGGGTCACGAATCGCCAGCCGCATTCGCCGAAGGTAAAACAAAACTCAATCACGCCCCATCCATAGAGGGCACGCCAGCCGAAACGGTTACAGTTGGCAGTGATGCAAAGAAATCGTTCGAGTTCACGATTCAGGATGCCGATGGTCATGAGTGGACGTATGCTCTCCGCGGCGACACAAGGGGAGTATCAACACGCAAGATTGATGAAAAGAAGGTTGAAGTCACAATCTGGCCCATCTTGAGTGCAGGCGACTATGAATTTACCGTTGTTGCAACCGACGAGTATGGCGCACGTTCAGAAAAAAAGGTGAAGTTCAGGATAGTTAAGTATGTTCCGCCAACTTTAATTGAACCGTTCAATGACATCATCCTCGGAATGGATATGCAAAACCATGTCGTGAAAGTTTCTACACATTATAATATGAGTAATCCTGCAGTCGCTTCCTATTCGGCCGTGTCGTCTAATCCTGCGGTGGCAGTTGTGGAGCCTTCGGCTGCGTCGGGAGGCGGCACGTTTAGCATTCGTGCATTGAGCAAGGGTACCTCTCGCATAACCGTAAGCGTGACCGACGGACAGAATACATCACAAAACTCATTCCAGGTAAGAGTTGTGCAGCATGAGTCTGACCCGGTTTATATGATTTATCCAATCCCGGTGCAAACAAATCTCAACGCACTTCTAAATTCCAGACTCAAGCAGGCCGAATTTGTCATAAATTCGCAAACGGGCGAAGAGGTGATGCGCGCAAGAGTGAAAACCAATAATAAAAATGTGGCAACCATAGACCTCAGCCGCCTTTCTCCTGGCACTTATCGCTTGTCTGTCAACACGGAGATTGGAAACTATAAGCAGGTTTTCATTAAACGATAAAGCACAAGTAGAAAAATGAATAAAAAAAGCATATTCGCGGCCTGCATGGTCGCAATCTTATCGACCGCAGGCGCAGTTGCACAAAACAGAACTCTCCCCGTGCTGTCGGTTAGCAATGAAGCTGGCTCGGCAAGTATGGGCGCAATTACAGTAACGGGTTCCGGAGGAATGCACATCTATACCAATCCAGCATTTTTCGTTCTAGGAGAGAACAAGGGCGCTGTCGACGTCTCGGCAGCCATGTTCTCGAAACAAGAGGGCGATGTCGGGCAGTTCGGAGTCTATTCTGCAGGCGCCGCATATCGTGTAGCCGGTCGGCATGCCATTCTTGCAGGCTTCCGATATGCCGGCGGATTGAAAATCGCCGGTTTCGACGCATTGGGGAATCCGACAAAAGATTATAAACCCTATGACTGGACGGCCGATATTGCCTACACATACCGTTTTAGCACTCGTTTTGCAGCCTTCATCGCAGGCTCGGCTGTTTATAGTCATCTTGCAAAGAACGCCCGCGGTGGCTCGGTATCATTTGGCGCAGTCTATAACTCGGAGAATGTAAAACTGGGCTCTGTTCCGGCACGTTATTCCATCAGCACTCGTGTATCAGACCTCGGACCGAAGCTCGACTACGGCAGCACCGAGGTAAATCTTCCAGCATCGGCAGCCATCGGCGGGAGATTGGAAATGGATCTCGCGCCAGAACACATGCTCACAGCAGCAGTGGCTTCGCGATATTATTTTATGCCCTCACACGATAAACTTCTCACTGCCGGAATCGGTGCGGAATACATGTACAACCGCACTGTAGCAGTTAGAGCCGGTTACGAACTCTCACAGCATAACCTCTCGCACATAACGCTCGGAGCGGGCTTGTGCTACAAGGGACTGCGCCTAAATGCCGGCTATTTGCTCAAAACCAATAATCAAGGAAGCAATAATTTTGTCGTAGGGCTCGGATTCGATTTTTAGGATAAACAAAATCATAACATTAACAACACATTACAAACATGAGAAAGATTTTTCTTCTAATTATTGCAATGGTGAGCATTGCAGCTTCGGCACAAATCACAGAAACACCAGAGGGTACGCTTCATGAAAACCTTTATCGATATAGCGATTCGTGGGTCGCAACATGGACAAGTGCAAAAGAAGGCGCATACGACGGTGTAGTAACCAAAATGGTTGAGGGAACTGACGGCGCTCTCTATCTCTACAACCCCATAGCTTCTCTCGACAGTAAAAGTTGGCTTAAACTAGAGAAAAAGAGTGAAGGAAAATACGTAGCAAAGCTTCCCCAACTCATCTACAGTTATGAAGACGACGATGATGACGAAGGTGGACAGAGCGTGAAGCATGAATTCTTCGCTCAACGAATGTTCAAAAGCGGAACGAGTTATAAAGTTTTGTCGAAAACCAGTCAAGTTGAGTTCACCTGGGACGGAGTAAGCCTCAAAATGGTGAACGACGCAGGGAATAATAACATTATTCTCGGTATGGTGGACAGCAAAGGTGAGTGGCAGAACAAAGGCGATTGGTCAATCTCAGTCATGAAGCTCACAACAGGCGAAATTGTTCCGCCAACGGATGGTGTGCAGTCTAAATTCCAGGTAAATTACACCGGTAGCACGGGTGCGGTTATTGTAGATGCGATTGAAAAGGATGGAAAAGTCTATCTTAAAGGCCTCTCGACTGCTCCAAAACTAAAAGATAAGTGGGTTGAGATGCTAACAACTGCCGACGGACTCTCATTTACCTCTGGTCAGTATCTCGGACAAGCAAAACACGAAGATTTTGGCGGTTATAGCAGCGACAAGAATACATACCACGTCTTCGCTGTGGCTTATGAGAAGAAATCGTCTGGCGATTCGGCCATAGTTAATAATGTTACACTGAAAAAGGATGCCGTCACCGGAAAATATTCCACAGACAAAAGCATCTGCATCACGCTCGGAACACAAAATCCTCCCTCGGACAATATCAAACAGTCCATGCCTAGGTTCACTTTGACACCCTATTCAGAAGCAGCAGGCACTCCTGTAGCTCCGGAGCTATACTATTGCTCTGCATCTCCGAGCTATGATTATTCTACGACAAATACGACGCTCGCATTCTACGTAAAAAATGAAAGTACGGAAGGTAAGTACCTCGACCCTGACAAAATGTATTACAATGTTTTTGTCAATGACTCTCCGACACCGTACACATTCCTCAAAAAAACGTATAACTACAATGCAGCTGACATGACCGATATTCCGTTTGCTTATAAAGATTCCTACAACCGCGACATCAAAGTCATAAATAACGAACGATATCTGCACTTCTACGAAAACAATATCAATAAACTCGGTGTCCAGATGGTCTACAGTGACGGAACAAACACATATCGCAGTTCTGTTATGCGCGCAGAGGTTGTCAACACCGGAATTGAGAATGTACAAGAGAACACAACTGCCGTAAAGGAAATTTATTCCACTGACGGACGTCGTATAAGTGCTCTCCAGCCAGGCTTAAACATTGTGCGTCGGTCCGACGGAAAAATCATAAAAGTAATTTCCAATCGCTAACCAAGCACAATAGCAAAATTTTCTCTAGGGGGCGCTCAAGCAGTGAGCAGCCCCCATTTATTTTTCCATATTTTCACTACTTTTGTGCGCATCTCACCTCACAAATCTCATAATAATCCTAACGACAATGAAAACATTACGTGACCGCATCCTGAAAGATGGGAAGTGCTTTCCGGGCGGCATTCTGAAAGTTGATAAGTTTATTAACCATCAGCTAGACCCGAATTTGATGAAACAAATAGCGGTTGAGTTCATCCGACGATACGCTTCTAGCGAAATAAATAAAATCATTACCGTTGAGGCAAGCGGAATTGCGCCTGCGATTATGATGGGGTTCCTGTTAGATCTGCCTGTTGTGTTCGCAAAAAAGAAACAACCATCGACCATGAGTGGAATGCTTTCAACAACAGTGTTCTCGTTCACTAAGCAGAGGGAGTATCACATTGTTCTTTCAGAGGAATATCTTGGTCCGAAAGACAAAGTTTTATTCGTAGACGACTTCCTGGCCTATGGCAATGCCGCAAAAGGAATTATAGACCTATGTCGCCAAGCAGGTGCTGAGCTCGTGGGTATGGGGTTCATTATCGAGAAGGCTTTCCAGCACGGTAGAGAAGTTATAGAGCAGGCTGGTATACGCTGTGAGAGCCTTGCGATAATCGAGTCGTTGGATAATTGTGAAATCAAATTGAAATATTGATAATATATGGAGAAGTCGAAAGAACTCATCTACGGTCTTAATGACAGGCCACCACTCCGGGAGACTCTTTTTGCGGCTGTTCAGCACCTGTTAGCCATTTTCGTAGCTATCATAACCCCTCCTCTCATCATCAGTTCGGCCTTGAAGTTCGATCTTGAGACTACCGGATTCCTTGTTTCGATGTCTCTCTTTGTGTCCGGGTTGGCCACGTTTGTGCAATGTCGACGGTTCGGCCCTGTGGGAGCTGGTTTGCTATGCATTCAAGGTACTTCTTTCTCCTTCATAAGTCCAATCATCGGTGCAGGAATGCTTGGTATGGTGGGTGGAAAGCTCAACACGGAAATGGCTCTCAGTTATATTCTCGGTGCGTGTTTGGTTGCTTCGGTTGTCGAAATGGTTGTGAGCCGATTGCTGCCTTATATTCGAAAGATTGTTACTCCGTTGGTATCCGGAATCGTTGTTTCGCTTATAGGAATGTGCCTCATTAAGGCTGGAATAAACTCCTGCGGTGGTGGACAGGTTGCAATGGAACTCGGCCAGTTCGGTTCGATGCAAAACTTAGGGTTAGCTTTGCTCGTTTTGGTGAGTATAATTGTTTTTAATCGGTCGGGCAATCGGTTTCTGCGCATGAGCTCTATCGTTCTAGGACTTCTTATAGGTTGTGTTGCTGCTTATTTTCTTGATATGATAGACTTTGGCCGACTGGAGGGTGCTGGCGCATTGAATATTCCTCTTCCATTCAAATATGGGTTGCGATTCGATTTAGGTTCGATAATCGCGTTGGGTTTGATATATCTTGTTACAGCCGTCGAGGCTTTCGGCGACATCACGGCGAACTCTCTTATTTCGGGCGAACCCGTAGAGGGCCCCGTATTTATGAAGCGGGCGCAAGGCGGAATTTTGGCCGATGGCTTCAACAGTTTTCTAGCCGCTATTTTCAACAGTTTCCCGAACTCTATCTTTGCTCAAAACAACGGAATGATTCAGCTCACGGGTGTGGCTAGTCGATATGTGGCTATTTCATTGCCGGTGCGTTGGTACTGCTAGGTTTATTTCCTGTTGTTGGGCAGTTGTTCTCGCTTATTCCCGACAGTGTGCTTGGTGGCGCAACCCTTCTGATGTTCGGGACGGTTGCTGCGGCGGGTATCCGAATCATTGCCGCAACCGAGATAAGCCGGAAAGCTGTCTTGGTTATGGCTGTGAGCTTCGCCACCGGTCTTAGTGTGGAGCTTGTTCCGGGAATACTCGACCAGATGCCCGAACTGGTGAAGAGTATTTTCGCAAGCGGTATAACAACCGGCGGTTTGACGGCGATTCTAGCCAATGCTTTCATTCGTATCAAGGAGTAAACGGTAAGTAGATGTTTATGATTAAAGAGTTCTAGATTGACCACTGTTTTCAGGCCTTTTGTCGATAAGTGCTGATTAACAACTTATACCATAGTACTTTTCTTTTTATGGCATCATTGGGGATGACGATGCCAGAATGGTGTGCCCAACAAGTGGGTTCTATAAGACTGTGCCGTCTTGATAGAGTCTACTTGCTGTACATTGGTGAGTGATTCGCTTATCTGCCCGAAGGTCATCGTCTCTTCGTACGATGTATTCTTTGCCTTGCCGTTTGCCTTTATCAGACGGTTTAGATGGTTGCAGATATGGTCGTGGGGCCATCAGGTAAGAGTCTCAAGAAGATTTCATGCTTTGAGACTGTGCGTTCCATCCTATGAAACGCACGGTTTCATAGGATGGAATCCTGCGTTTCATAGGACGAAACTGTGCGTCTCAATGCCTGAAATTTCCCTGATACTCTAATCTATTCATACGCGTAACGGTCGATGTAGTTGTCGAACTCCAAATCTTCGGTGTATCCGTACTCTCGGAAGATGTTTATAATATCCGTATGCTGCTTGGGCATGAGGGTGAGCTGACCGTTCATGTAGCGATAGTAGGTGGGCCTACTGCCGAGATATTGTTGAATTTCTCTGCGTATCGGCGTGTCGTCTACGCGCTTTACGTTGAGGAATATCTTGCGGAATCCCCATGCGGCGCGTATTACTCGTTTCTCGACGAATAGCTTGCACTTGCCTTTTTGCAAGGCGTTGGGATAGACTGCGGGGCCTGTTGTTTTGTCGGCTGGCAGGTGCTGGCCGGCGAAATAGCGCATACAGGTTTCCTTCATCGGACATGGTTCGTTGAAACAGAGCTTCCAGGTGGGTGGGATGGAGTCGAAGTTGAATGATAGCTTATCCATATTCTTATATTGGTTATGTTTGATTGTGTATCAATTTGTTGTTTATAATCAACTTTATTGTTTTCAGCTTTTTATGTACTATAACTCCTTCGTAATAGGTTGTGAGGTCGTTTGAAAGTATGTACATGTTGTTGGTGATGCTTTTTATGCGTATGGAAATATTTATTTTCTCTTTGGTGATGCTGAAGTACTTATTTACGTAGCTTAATTCTTTAGTGTCATCGTAACAAACTAGAAAATCTTTATTGTTCTTAGATCGAAACATGCCGTATGTGTTACTTTCTGCTATTGAGTTTATTCCTCTGTATTCCCAATTCTGTATTGTAATGAAAATACGATTATGCCGGTGGCTGAATCTGATAACATACATCTCCGAGGAGTGCTCGGCAGATAGCTTTTCGATTATAGTGTATAAATCTAGCCTGGCATTGCTGATGCTAAGTTTTTTGAACTCATATTCGGTAGAGCGGTATAAGGAAGAGTCTCGTTCATTCACACTGTATGTTGTGAGCTTCTGGGCTAGGGCTATGCCTTGTGAACATAGACTAAAAAGTAAAATGAGGACTTTTATTTTCATTTGTCATTCAACCGTAACATGAGATATTCTAACTTGGAATTGAAAGCGATGCCCTTGTAACCGCGTGTCTTATAGTATTCATAATGAGTGAATAATTCTCCAGGGAAGCCTACTATGATATATTTCTTTTTTGAATTCTGAAAATCACTCCTAGCTATTTGTAATCCTCTTTCGTATGAGACGCTACTCAAGTCAATAGAATAACAAATTCTCATTTGTATTTTATGCTTTCCAAAATATCGCTTAAGCTTCTTCTCTACATTCTTGTCCAAGGTGTTTTGAATTCTTATCCTTTTTATCTCAGACACATAGCCTGATGAGTCTACTCCCAGAATGAAAAGCATACGTGTTTTGTTGTCTAACATCTGTTGTACGGTTTCTTGTCCTAAAAGTTCCAGCATGATTCGGGAAACCGTCATTGAATTACGTTCCAAACAATCACTGTCAATGCTTATCTGGCAAAAGCATTGCTGAAATATAAACTGGAGAAATATTATTATAAGAGTTCTCATACTAATTCATTTTATTTCCCTTAATCACTGTATCGGCAGGGCTGAAGCTTGGTAAAACAGTATCAGTGATAATTAAGATATTATCCGCGCCCAAACGAATGTTCCCTAACTTGCTGAACGCAAGTACCACAAGGAAGATGAAGAAAAACGACACTAAAAGGATATAAGACCAGCTAAGGTTTCTGTAAATACCAGACTGAACCGAGGTTAGCGCCGCATTCGTCCACTTTGGGAAAAAGCACAAACCAATGATAAACCTATCAGGACAAACAACCCGGGATAGGCAACGCTACGTGTAAAAGTTGATTTTTTGAAATTCATCTCTCTCTTAATAATTAAAATAACGATTCCGCCTACAATATATAAACATACATAGGTGATGATTATCTATCTTAAATCAGATTAGACAGCATTGCCGGAAAGATTGAAAACCGGCACAGATAATTATTGTGTGGTGATGAGTCGCAAACTGTCTGCTTTCGACCTCGCTTTCAACCACCGTTGGAGTTGCGTGCGTTCAGCACCAGACAAAGGATTGTTGCAGCCGGCAACGGCTATCGTGTAGCGGAGTGTCGTCGAAGTATCGGTGCGGGCTTCTGACACTTGCGAAAGACTTATTCTTCTCACCTTAGGGCAGACGGCTTTCACCTCTTGGGAAATCTCTTTCCCCAGATTCTCATAAGCGGTATATTCTTGTAACTGTTTGCTCACTGTGTTCAGTTGCGCTGTTTGTTCTATTAGCTGCTGCTGGATTGCTTTTGATGCCTGTGGCATCGTTTGCCCTTCAAGCAACAGGAGGCTGTCGGATTGGTATCCCTGAATAACATTCAGACGATACCCTGAAAGATGATAGTTCTCCAGCTTAAGGTTTGCCTTGTCAATGGCATTTTTCTCAATGGATTTTCCTATAGCCACGACTCTTATGGTCTTCTTGTCGTCGTTGCGACTATGGGAGAGTATCTGCGTACCTTTAAAGGTGAGTTCATTCTTAATGAATTGCTGCGTATTGCTATCTCGCACACTCATTCGAATAATCTGTATCGTCATATAGATAGCTGGCAACATAGTTGTGATTGTAATTACAATAATATATTTCTTTGCTTTTTTTAGTCGTCGGGTGTCAGCAAATGTCTTCCGCTTGAACCGTAACATTCTAACCCCGACAAAAGTAGAAAGGGCTATGAAAACAGTGTTGATAAAATAAAGATAGAACGCTCCGAAAAAGAATGAAAAATCTCCAACAGCCAAACCATACCCGGCTGTGCATAGTGGGGGCATTAGTGCCGTGGCGATGGCTACCCCCGGTATTACGTTTCCCTTGGCCTTGGTGGCTATGGCAAGAATACCGGCAGCACCACCGAAAATAGCCACGAGCACATCATACAACGAAGGTGAAGTGCGCGCTAACAACTCGGACTGTGCCTCATTAAGTGGCGTGATGACAAAGTAGATGGTTGCCGTTATCACACTGATGACGGTAGCAACCAAATAGTTTTTGATAGACCGCTTGAGCAATTCAAAATCATTGATCCCTACAGACAGCCCCATGCCGATAATCGGACCCATGAGTGGAGAAATAAGCATGGCACCGATGATTACTGCGGTGGAATTGAGGTTCAATCCCAATGAGGCAATAAAGATGGCAAAGATTAATACCCAAAGGTTGGAACCGTGAAACCTGACCCCACTACTGATCTGGCTGATTGTCTCCGCCTCGCTTTCCTTATCGGGAAGAGCATTAAAGTATCCCTTTACGACCTGCCAGAGTGTTCTTCCGTCTTGCGTCATTGTCTTTTGTATTTTTGTAACAAAAATACAAAAAAGAAATAACGTCATTATATGTGATGTTTTTTCTAGCCATGCAAGAATAAGGCTGATTCCCGGTGTGGAAATCAGCCCTGTGGATTGTGTTCGGGTTTGATGGTTGAACCGTCGAACCTTTGATGAGGAGTTAGTTGCTTATTTCACGATGCACTTGCTGCCGTCTACAATGTAGATGCCTGGTTGCAGGTTATGAAGGCTCTCTGATTTACGACGAACCAGGGCGCCGCCAAGTGTGTAGATGTCGTGGGCGGCAGGCTTATCGCGTTCGATGGTTTCGATGTCGGTTGTGAAGTGAATGGTTATCGGGGCCGACTCGGAGCCGTCGAAATAAACAGCCGTGACGCTGTAGTCGTGAATCATGTCGGGAGCGAACGGTATGTCGGAGTAATTGGTTTCCGACGTGTTACCGCAATAAGCCCCGTCACAATAAATGTTGTAGCTCGTGAGTATGTTACCTGTTTCGTAGCTTGCGTCGTCAATCATGAAGATGGATGCTTGGTCTTTCGAGGTGTTGTGGTGAATGGCGAAATAGCGTGTGCCTGCGGGTAGTTTAACGCTTATTTCGGTCCATTTGCCCGACTCTTGTACGCGGGTGTCGCCGATTTTGACGAAGCTAGCGGTGTCGATGTCAGTTGAGGAAACGAGGACATCGAATGTTTCGCGTCCGCCGGTTTTCGGCTTAAAGTTGTTCACCCAGAAGCGGATTGTTTGTTCACGACCGGAGAGGAGTGGACTGATGAGCCAGTTGTTGGCGTCGACATATTTTGTTCCGTCTTTAGTGAATTGATATATTGACACGAGAGCGTGCTTTCCGGAGTGTGGGTCGAGGCCTTGTCCGGCGCCGAATATATCGCTAGGCTGCCAGTTGAGGAAGGCGAATTGCTCGTCTTGGTGCGGATAAGTTCCTTTTTCAGACAGAGCGCCTGCATGACCGTGGTCGGCGTCGACAGTTGTCCAATCACCGAAGGATGTTGCCCATGCTTCGTAGGTTTCAAAGTCGTCGTTCACGATATTTGTTTCGATGTTGGGCTCTTTCCATGTGAGCTTCAGTTTGTTTCCTGCTGCTTGTTCGGCTCGGAGGTTGGTTGGCTGTGGAAGGTTGGCTGTGTTGAGTTTCACGTCTTCTTCCTGGGAGTTGTTGGCATCCTCGAGGTCGTTTTCTGTTTCAACTCGTGCTACAATCTTCATGTTCGATGATTGGTCGAGCGAGCTGGTCCTCACGGTCACGGGAATTTCCACCTGTTGCATTAGCTGAACATCTTGGTTGATGGTTGTTGTGAAAGCTTCTTTTCCGTTCGCGGTGACGATGACTTTCGAGCCGCGGATGTTATCGATGCCAACGTTGGTTACTCTGATGTTGAGGTTTATGGGCTGTCCTTTCTTGACGCTTTCAACGGTTGTCATGGATATGGCAGCATCTTTCTGGAGCGGGTCGGTAATGTTGATATTATCGAAGTATATCGGGGTCGACTCTAGTGAGGCATTTGCTATACCGCGGATCCTAACGCGGATATAATCCTGCCCTATAAGGTCGGATGGTAAATCCAATATAACATGGTTCCACTTGGTCTCACCTGCCGGTAAGGCTGCAAAGTTCGATTCCCAGATTTTGCTTGATGTTCCGTCTTTCTTGATAATCTCGAGCTCTAGGGCTCCCTTCGTTCCTGACAGTGCGCGATAGTCGAAGAGTAGCTTGGGCAGTGTGGCTCCATTGAGGCTTATTTTTCCGCTGACGATTGATGCAGTGCCAGCTCTTTGAGGACGGAAGACGATTGCTCCACCGTCATTATCCACCGTCATGTCGCCTATGATTTCCCAGGTTGTTTCCTTGTTGGGACGCTCGATGGCGAAGAACTGGTTTTCAAGTGAAAGCTCTTTGAAACTGTTATGGAATGGCAGAATATATGGCGCGCCTACAACAATTGCACCGACTCCGTAGAGACTCGATCCCATATCGGTGTTTGCGTTCACGGCCCACTGCTTGTAGTTTTGCGGCCCATCGTTGTTGCTTAGTCCGCTTACAATATATTCCGTTCCGCCTTTAACCGAGCCTATCTTTTCGCCCACAGCACCGGCATCGGTCACGTTGTATATATCGTATCTTACTTCCGACGGAATTATGATTCCACCTGTTGCGCCCTCGACAGGCTGCCATGTAATCTTAGCCGATGTTGTCTGGTCGATTACCCGAACAATCGGTACGGTTGGTTTATCAATTCCGATGAACACCTTGCCAGTGGCGCGTTCTCCGGGTTCTTCTCCATTGAAGGCAATGACGGAGTATTCGTTACGTCCCTTAGTAGCCTTGTCGTCAGTGGCTGTTATGTTAGCTCCGGGAGTTGGGTTGTTAATAGTTTTGATGATGTAGTTGCCCTTGCGTATTTCAATTCGTGAGATTGTAGAGAGAGTTGTTCCACCAGTTGTTTGGGTTGGCGTTTTGAATGAGAACAATGCTTTTAGCGTGCCTGATGGGTCGGGCGAAATTGTGAGGTCGGTCACGGCTGCGGGCCTTGTGGGTTCTGCCGATTCAATCATGAGCGAATCCATGTAGAGGTAGTACATCTCGGCGTCGGATATGGCGTGGAATCCAAAGTGGTAATCGCCATCCACACTGGGAGAAAATGTACTGCTTAGCGGGGTGTAGGCAATGGATGATAATTCGGTTGGCCCCATAATCTGGTTGGCCATGTCGGAGGCCTTGTTACCTTGTCCATACATCACTTCGATGCGCTCAATACACGATTTAAGCGAATTGCGTGCACGGAAGCTCAATGTATAGTTCTTACCACCATGGAGATGTATGGGCGGGGTGATGAGCCAGTCATCGCCGCGGTTCGCATCGCTGAATTTGTAGAAGAAACAGTTGGTACTCCCGCTGAGCCATTTCCATGTTGAGCCGTCGTTGTTGGCGTCGATAATTGTGTAGAGGGCAGCATCAGTTTCGGTTAGGAAGTCGTCGAAGAATGGAATGCTGAATGCCGACCCCACTTCCACGCCGTTACTAAAAGCAAGACTACTCTGGTGTTTTTCATTCTTGGCGCGAACGGCATAGATGTATTTCTTCAGAGTCTCTGAGGGGATAATTCCGGTATAGGTTGTTCCGGTATAGTCATTTACGATGAGAGTGGTGTCGCTGCCGGATATTTTGTAGATGTCATATTTCAGCGTACCAAGGAAACCTCCGTACACGCCTTCGGTAGGAGCGTCCCATGTAACGGTGGCTTTATTGGCCGAGTTTATTTCGAGCTTTACGTTGGTTGCAGCTTTGGGAATATCGAAGCCAATGTAGGTTTCCATCTTGGTTTTCGGACTCCGGCCTACGCCATTACTCACCGTCACGGCAATCCTATTGATTCCCTCTGGCAGAGTGACGTCCACTTCGCATTCACTACCGGCCTGGACGGTGCCCGTTGCTATTTCGTTCTTGTTGCTGGTTATGTTGTAGGTCAATGCTCCGCTCAATGCTGAACCACCGAATGTTTTATTGGGGGCACGGAATTTTATTTTTCCGGAGAGCGATGAACCTGTAAACTCTTTAGTAAGATTTTCTATCGCGGCCGGAGCTGCGTTGGCAGCCTTCGGAGCGGGTATGGTTAGACCCATAACATTAGCGTTGAGCAAGCTGCCCACTTGGGTCACATGACCGTCGTTAAGATCGACCGTGTAGAGCATAGATAATCCGGTAGAGTCTACTGAAGCCCAATAGAACTCATCGGTACGAGGGTCGATTTCGCCACTCTGGAAATAGGCATTACCGTCGTGTCGGGCCACCTGGATGCCGGTAGAACCTTTAAGAGTTTCCTCTCCTGTGTTGCGGTCGATGTGATAAAGATTACCATCATTGGCAACACCGTAGGCTTTACCGTCGCTAGTGATTCCCATTGCGACATATTGATGTGTGGCCGGTCCAATGGTTGTGCGAGTCATGGTTTGATAGTCTATCACGCCGAATTCTTTACGAGATAAATCAGAGCTATAGAACTCGCCGAACACTTCGCCAGTTTGCGGGTCGTTAGCTGTTTCAGTTGCCACCACGCTATAATCTCTCACCACTTGCGGTTCGCCAATCATTTCCCATGTCTGGGTATCGAAAGCGAAATGAATAATGAGTATTATTCCCCAGCCCGAATAGGTTGTATCGAGATATATTCCGTGCAGCTGTTCGGCATCCTCCACTAGGCCGCTTCCGGCGTTGAAATAGCCTTTTTCATAGGAGGCTAATCTTGTGAATGAGATGTCGCTTACAGGATTGAACATGCAAATTCCAGTGAAGTTATTCGACAAGATATCTGCCCATATTTCCAGATTAGGCAATACCGTTAGTACCTCGCCTGCCTTGAGAGGCGCGTAGAGCGACGCTCCATTCACCGGTTCGCGCATAAGCGATGTTTTTGCATGGTTCAGCATCATTTGGTTGAACATCGGAAAGGCATTAGTCTTCTTTAGCTCTCCGCCCGGTTTTCTCGTTCCGGGTAGCACCTTTTCAAATTTAAAAGGTACTTCGGTTTTCGGCTCCGTTTGTGCCGACGCCGGCACAAGCATTGTACTTACAAAGGCTAGTGCGGCTAAAAGAAATGTTTTTCTTTTCATGTTGTGTTGGAATAAAATTGATAATTAAGATTGTGTAAATTATTACGGCGCGAAAATAGTCAAAGTGTTTATGTCGACCAAGATTTCCTTATGTTTTGTTTATGCGGAATCTCTAATTAAGATTTTAGATAGGTTAAGACACATTTATATATAGTCTCTGTGCCGAGTTTACGTTGATTGACGGGGTGAGAGACCGTCCCTCATTCTGTGGCTCATCATTTCTCGGCGTTTTTCTGGTTAACGCGATTAAAGTCTAGGTTTATTATACGAGCTAAAGGGGTCAGAAGAGTATTTTATGTCGATATTTACTTGCAGAAATACATCATAGTATGTTTTATGTCAATATTCACTTGCAGAAATACATATCGAGTATGTTTTATATCAATATTCACTTGCAGAAATACATATTGAGTATGTTTTATATCAATATTTACTTGCAGAAATACATATTGAGTATGGTTTGTGTCAATATTCACTTGCAGAAATACATATCGAGTATGGTTTGTGTCAATATTCATTTGCAGAAATACATATTGAGTATGTTTTATATCGATATTCACTTGCAGAAAGACATAATATTTGGTTTCTACGTCTGTCGAATGGCATGCAAGCAAGGTCGCGTTAACCGGATAGATAGAAATATGAGAATAAGGGATGTTGGAATTGTACGGCTTCACGACATGAAGTGTTTTGAGTTCGCCGGACACGTGTCGAATATGGATGAGAGGCGCGGATACCGTCTTATTTCTTAATGACTGATTGGGAATGAAGAGGGCAGGACTGGAATTTCTTTAGTTGTTTACCTTTGCACGCATAAGATTAGAAAAATCGAAAACCAAATGAATTGCGAAAAAAAAATAGATTGCTTCGTGCCTTGCGTTAGTAGGGAGCAGGCGGAGAATGTAATTAAAGAAATGAGCGGTTGTGACACTGTTGGTCGACTGAATATTCTCACAAACGGGGAAATGGCGACTCTCACAGATAGCCAGGCAGAAGATATGCCTAATGTAATGACGGTCGATGGACTGCTGTCATCGGTTACGATGAGAACCATCGCTCACGAAACAATGGGCGATTATGCTATGCTGTTCCTCAGAACAACACCGATTGTGATGGGCTATCGTGCAGTGGAGCGGATGCTACAGGTGGCAGTAGCGTCGGGTGCAGCAATGGTTTATGCCGACTATTATTCCATAAAGGGCGGTGAAAGGATGGCTCATCCGGTCATAGATTATCAGCCTGGAAGTGTGCGCGACGACTTTGACTTCGGATCGGTGGTTTTGATTCGGGCTGATTATCTACATGAATATGCTCGGCAAGAAACCGATTATGCGCACGCCGGATGGTTCGACCTTCGGCTGTTTCTTAGCCGTCGGGGGGAACTGGTGCATCTCAACGAATTTCTTTACACCGAAGAGGAGTATGACCTCCGGACGAGCGGCGAGAAGCAGTTCGACTATGTGAATCCGCATAACAAGCAGGTCCAGCTCGAGATGGAACGTGTGGTGACGAATCATCTGGCCGAAATTGGGGCGCTGGTAGACACAACTAAATATAAATCGCCCAACTTCGATACGGAGGAGTTCCCGGTAGAGGCGTCGGTGATTATTCCTGTTTATAACCGCGAGCATACCATTACAGATGCGGTGAAATCGGCTCTCGAGCAGGAAACTAAATTCGAGTATAATGTTATCGTTGTGGATAATCATTCAACTGACGGGACAACGGATATTCTGGCTAGACTGGCAGCTGAGAATACGAAGCTTGTGCACATTATACCCGGTAGAAACGACCTCGGGATAGGTGGATGCTGGAATGTGGCGTTGGCCGACAAGCGATGCGGACGCTTTGCAGTGCAGCTCGACAGCGACGACCTCTATTCATCGTCTGCGACGTTGCAGACCATTGTCGATGCCTTTCATGAACAACAGTCGGGCATGATTATCGGCAGCTATCGAATGTGCAACTTTCAGCTTGAAACACTGCCACCCGGACTCATCAGTCACGACGAATGGACAGAAGCTAACGGCTGTAATAATGCCCTTCGCATAAATGGACTCGGTGCACCGCGAGCATTCTTCACTCCGCTTGCTCGCAAGATTGGATTCCCGAATACGAGCTATGGCGAGGACTATGCCATGGGATTGGCGATTTGCCGAAGTCATAGAATCGGGCGAATTTATGATGAGTTATATCTCTGTCGACGATGGAGTGGCAATAGCGATGCAGCTCTAAGTATCGACAAAATCAACGCAAACAATCTTTATAAGGATCGGCTACGCACAATTGAAATATTCGCTCGCCAGAGACAGAGACTAGGTTGTTCGGTATTGCAACGATTCGCTAGCGAACAATTTCGGCGTTGGCCCGACGCGGCCAGGCGATTCAATGAACTTAAAAACGTACAAACGCGACAGCTGGGGATGCTTTCTGTTCAATTCAATCCAGGAAGAATTACAAGCACTGGCGCCAAGATAAACAAAGCTGCAATAGAGGCACGCCCATGCTTCCTTTGTGAGGAAAACAGACCGACTGAACAGATGAAGCTGGAGTTCGATGAGCAGTTCGACATTCTTATTAATCCGTTCCCCATTTTACCGATGCATTTCACTCTACCGTCACGGAATCATCAGCCGCAGAGAATTGCGGACAGCTATGTCACGATTAATCGTTTCCTCAACGCTTATCCCGAAACGATAGTGTTTTACAACGGGCCGAAATGCGGAGCCAGTGCGCCCGACCATCTGCATTTGCAGGCTGGGAGCGGACTGGTTCTACCTATTCAGTTGGCATGTGAAAAGGCCTATAATCTACAGCGTATATTCGAACTCGGGAGCGATGAATATATCGCCCGAGTTAAGGGATATGTTTGTCCGGCGTTACTAGTTAAAAGCAAGAACGAGGAGAGTTTCAAACGTTTGTTCAAGCGAGTCTATTATGTGCTTCCATGGCCTGCCGACAACATTGAACCGATGATGAATATTGTAGCCTGGCGTCAGTTGGGAGTACAGTTCACAGTTGTGTTTCCGCGGGCGAAACATCGGCCTGATTGTTATTATTCCGAGGGTTCTGAACAACTGCTTGTGAGTCCGGGTGCGCTCGATATGGGCGGGCTGCTCATCACGCCGCGTCAAACAGATTTTGAACGTCTCACCGAAGAACTTGCTACGAATATATTGCAGGAAGTGAGTCTTTCGGAAAGCAAAATGGCACGCTTAGTCGAACAAATAAAAAGAAATGAACCAATTGTAGCCGTAGGTATAATGAGTGCATCTGAAATCAGCTTTACTCTCAATGGCTGTTACACTGTTGATGGGGTCAAGATAAGCGGTTCGCATAAGGTTGTATTCACAAACGGCGGAATCGAATGGCAGAAGCAGATAAGCAAGGAAATAATCTTTCGGCCCGACTCTCCTGAAAGCTCATTCAAGCTCAATGATGTCGTCATTGGTAAAGAATTCCATTGGCAGCGGCACGAATCGCAAACCTTCTGCGGTGCACTTCGGCTGATAGTGGATAACAACCGTATTTGTGCTGTGAACGATGTGGAAATCGAAAAATATCTCGTGAGTGTTATTTCGAGCGAAATGAGTGCAACCGCTTCAACTGAACTCCTCAAAGCTCACGCCGTGATTTCGCGCAGCTGGATAATGGCACAGATAGGTAAGCGAAACGGCACGAAAACAACCGAGCAGTGTACCGAGGATGAGTTGACAAAATGGTATGATCGCGACGACCATAAGTTCTTTGACGTGTGTGCCGACGACCATTGCCAGCGCTATCAAGGTATAACCAAAGCTAGTAACCGGCGAGTGGCCGAGGCTGTGGAATTGACGCGTGGACAAGTGTTGATGCATGATGGTGAATTGTGCGATGCGCGTTTCAGTAAATGTTGCGGCGGCGCAACGGAGGAATATTCTTACTGTTGGGAGAATATTCATAAGCCTTACCTTACAGCTGTAGCCGACAAATCTGTAGCTGGCGACCTGCCCAATCTGACTCGCGAAGACGAGGCGCGCCGATGGATTCTTGCCGAACCTGAGGCTTTTTGCAACACTAAAAACAAGGAAGTACTGCAACAGGTACTTAATGACTATGATCAGGAAACGCCTGATTTTTACAGGTGGAGATTTACAATCGAGCAAAGCGAACTATCGGCCTAATCAAACGTAAAACTGGAATAGATTTTGGGACTATTCGCGAACTTATTCCGCTTGAGCGAGGGCGAAGCGGTCGTATAAGCCGACTGAAAATTGTAGGATCTAATCGTACGTTTATCATCGGAAAAGAGCTCGAGATTCGTCGTGCTTTAAGCGAAACCCATCTTTACAGTTCGGCGTTTGTTGTCGACGCACTCGAAACGGTCGACGGTATCCCCTCACGATTCGTATTTCACGGAGCCGGTTGGGGACATGGTGTTGGTCTATGTCAAATAGGTGCTGCCGTGATGGGCGAAAAAGGTTATAAATACCACGAAATTCTGGCACATTATTATTCCGACACCACGATAGACAGGCAATATTGACCATGAACGATAAAATAATTAATGGAATCCCAATCGCCGGCTGGCGGAAAAGCAATTGGTTGTGGAGTTTACCGCTTTACTTAGCTTGCGGTGTGCCATATGTCACGGTATTTTTTACTGCAATTGTGTTTTTCAATCGAATGGGACTTTCGAACAGTGCAATTTCGTTTGTAAGTGCGCTCTGTTTTCTACCCATTGCTTTGCGTCCTTTGCTCGAACGAGTTGTGGTGTGGTATGGTACGAAGCGTAGATGGATTATTTTAACCGAGCTTGCTGTGATTGTTGCAGTCGAGATATTGGCATTAGCTCTCTACTCCCGATTTTGGTTGCCGATTTCTGTATTTCTGTTAGTAGCGATAGTCACGGCCGGCGAAATCCATTCGGTTGCCATAAAGTATTTCTATCGTCTTTCGACGGTGCGCCGACAACGGCGGGCAAGCATAATCATTCGAACCGTGATTTGTCTGATGTCTATTGCGGTGTTGTTTGCTCTTCCGGCAATGGTAGCTGGTAATTTGGAGGTTATCAATCGTACTATTCAGTCGTCGTGGACGGCCGCATTCCATATTGTTTCCGCGATAATGTTGGTGTTGCTTATTTTTCATATTGTTTTTCTTCCGCATCCGGTCGACATGCCATCGCATTCGGCCTGGAAAAGTTTGCAGTTCCGTTTAAAAGCCAGGATAAACCTCCTTGCGAGGCAGAATAATATGCTTCTCGTGGCTCTTTTTGTTTTCATTCTTCCTGAAAGTATGTTTTCGCGTGTTGTACCGCTGTTTCTCATTGATCCGGGAAGTAATGGCGGTTTAAGTTTGTCGCCTCAGGAGATTGCTCTCGTACTTGGAACGGTTGGAACATTCTCTTTGATAATCGGCATTATCCTTGGTGCTCGAGCAATTCGAATCCAGGGCTTGCGTCGAAGTTTCTGGCCAATGGCGTTGGCTATTACATTACCAAAAGCGCTATATATCTACCTTAGTTATAGTTTTACCTCGTCGTTGTGGCTCATCAATAGCTGTATGTTCGTTGAGCAATTATGTTTGGGTTTCGGCATAATGGTCTATACCACCATTGTTTTTGAAATATCTTCTAGTTCGCGTGCCATGTTTTCTCATTCCTTTGCGATATCCTTGATTGCTTTCTCGATATTTCTCGGTTCACTCATTGCCGGTATTTTGGAGGAGTACATCGGATATCGTCAGTTCTTTATAATTGTAACTTTGCTCGGTTTACCTGTTCTTGCCGCAGCACATGTATTCTATTCAGGCAAGACTAATAGGTTGTAGAGTAAAACCAAAAGGTTTTGGTCTTGTGGAAGTTCCGCAAATATTAAATCAAATGATTTGGGTATTTCATCTGAATAAAATGCCGAAGCAATAATTTGTAAGTGTATGCGTTAGGAGAATCGATGAAAAGAATACAAATTAAATTCATTTTAGTAATACTAGCCGTTGCTACGCTTTGGACTGCATGTTCCGACAGCGACGAAATATTCACAGTCGATCCTGCTGTCCGGCTCGAGTTCTCTACAGATACTGTTAAATTAGACACCACTTTCTCAACCGTCACAACGCCCACAAAAACCGTCTGGGTGAGAAATAGGGGGGGGAAAGGGTTGAGAATTGCAAGTATAAGACTCGAAAGCGGTAATCAAACAGGCTTTGCTGTGAACGTTGACGGTATTCCGCTCAAACAGGAGAACGGCTTTCAGGCAAGCGGTCTGGAGGTGAGACGCAACGACAGTTTGCAAGTGTTTGTAAAGCTAACCACACCACGAAATAACTTTGCCACTCCACAGAGAGTGAAAGATAATCTTGTTTTCACCCTAGAGAGCGGAGCAGTGCAAAAGATTAATCTCGATGCATGGAGCTGGGATGCTGAACTGATTGATAATCTTGTTGTGAAACGCGACACAATGATTTCATCGGGAAAGCCAATCGTGATTCGTGGCGGAATAAAGGTAGACTCGGCAGTAAGGCTCACGATAGCATCTAACACAACAATATACTTCGCAAACAATGCGGGAATCGACGTATACGGTTCGCTGCGAATCATTGGAACAGCCGATGGTAACGTGATCCTGCGTGGCAACCGGCTCGACCGAATGTTTAGTTATTTGCCATACGACCGGGTGAGCGGACAATGGCGCGGAATCAGATTCCGCCCCTCGAGCTACGACAATTATATCATTTATGCCGATATTCATTCGGCCTACGATGGGGTAGTATGCGATTCGTCGGACGTGAGCCGAATGAAGCTTGAAATGAACTACAGTACAATTCACAACTGCCAGGGCTATGGGTTACGTGCGACGAATTGCGCCGTAAGCGTAAGTAACTCGCAAATTACGAACACACTAGCCGATTGCGTTTATTTTCTGGGCGGGGACGTAGCGATGGTTCATTGCACAATAGCTCAGTTCTATCCATTCGACAGTAGGCGAGGCGTGGCACTGAGGCTATGCAACAGTAATGGCGAGGTTGATTATCCGCTCGTTCGATTTCAAGGCGATAATTTGCTCGTAACGGGTTTAGCTAACGACGTGATAGACATAAAAACGAAAGATGGCGTGGCAGCCGGTTATCGTTTCTTCCGCTGTATTCTCCGAACTCCGCGCCCAGAAACGATAGACTATTCTAAAATGAATTACGTTTGGTGGGAGGAGCCGACTGACACGGTTCGAGGCGGAGCAAAGAACTTCCGGAACATTGATGGCGCGAAACAATTCTACGATTTCAGGCTCGATTCTGTGTCGACCGCAATCGACTCGGCATATTTCTGGAGCGGATTCAGCGAAACCGACCGTCTGGGGCACACACGCGACAACAAGCCTGATGTGGGATGTTTTGAATATATAAAGAACTAAAAAGCGATATGTGCTCATGAAAACTTTAGAATTGAAAATAGAAATAGGATTCTGTAGTGTTGATGAACTCAAGGAAGCCGACCGCGAACTTGTTGAGGCAGCTCGGCAGGCAACGGCAAACAGCTATTCGCCTTACAGTCATTTCAGCGTAGGGGCAGCTCTCAGATTGTCAGATGGCGAGATTATCATCGGTGCAAATCAGGAGAACGCCGCCTTCCCATCCGGTTTGTGTGCCGAACGGACGGCCATGTTTGCGGCCCAAGCCCAATGCCCGTCGCAATCGGTCGTAGCATTGGCCATTGCAGCCAAAAACAACGGAGTGCCTACAGCTCGTCCGGTGGCTCCATGCGGAGCGTGTAGGCAGTCGCTCATCGAAATCGAGGAACGTTATAAACGTCCGATGAAAGTTCTTCTTTGCGGCACTGAGGGGGTCTATATCGTAAACTCAGTGAAAGATTTACTACCGCTTTCGTTCATCGGCGACTCAATGATTGAAACACTCTAAAAAGAACATGAATAAGTAGATGCTCACAATTCATCCGTTTTTTAATGTTTAGTAACCATTGTGTTAAAGCCAGGCGGAAGTAGATGCGGGAGTCGGTAAAACTTTCTGCGCACCAAGTTCAAACTTTCTGCGCATCTAATTTAAACTTTCTGCGCAGAAAGTTTAGTACTCTCCCGAGTCTTTTATTATCAACGAGTTACCAAGTTGATTTTTCTGCCGTTTTGGTCATCTTCTTTTAACAATTCAGTTAGAAAACAGCCTAAGGAAAGAAAAGGCGAAGCTGTGAAAATATTCATCCATGCAGACTATCGAACTTCTGGCTCCGGCCAAGAATATTGAATGCGGCATTGCGGCTATCGACCACGGCGCCGACGCCGTGTATATCGGAGCTACGAAATTCGGTGCCAGACAGGCTGCGGGTAATAGTGTCGACGACATTGCGGAGCTGTGCCGATATGCCCATCGATTCGGCGCGAAAGTGCATGTCACGGTGAACACAATAGTTTACGACAACGAAATGCCGGAGATGCTCCGTCTTATCGAGCAGCTCGAAGAGGCGGGCGCCGATGCACTACTCATTCAGGACATGGGGTTGCTAGCCGAATGCCGTTCCAAACTCGGGCTGAGGATGGCTTTGCATGCCAGTACGCAATGCGACACACGAACGCCAGATAAGGTGCGCTGGCTGAACGGTCTGGGATTCGAACGCGTTGTTCTGGCCCGCGAGTTGTCGGCTCCTGAAATTATGGCAATCCATAAGGCTGTGCCGGATGTGGAACTCGAAGTGTTTGTGCATGGAGCGTTGTGCGTGAGTTACAGCGGCGTGTGCTATGCCTCGCAACATTGTTTCGGAAGGTCGGCCAATCGCGGAACCTGCGCGCAATTCTGCAGGTTAGCGTTCGACTTGAAAGATTCCGACGGAAAGATTATAGAACATGCCCGGCATCTGCTTTCGCTTAAGGATATGAACCAAATAAATAACCTCGAAACATTGATGCGCGCCGGGGCTTGCGCTTTCAAAATAGAGGGGCGGTTGAAGGATGTGGCTTATGTTAAGAATGTAGTTTCGGCCTATAGTAGGCGGTTGAACGAGATTATTGCGCAGCATCCTGACAAATTCAAACGCGCGTCGCTCGGTCGAGTTGATTATTTCTTCGAACCTAATTTGAATCGTACGTTCAATCGCGGATACACGGATTATTTCTTCGATGGCAGGAAACCCGATATCTTTTCTCCTGATACTCCCAAGGCGTTCGGCGAATTTGTTGGGAGGGTCAAGGAAATAGGTCGCGATTCGTTAACCGTAGCTGGCACGGCCGCTTTCAGTAACGGCGACGGAATGTGCTTTGTTTGCGACGGGCCAGATTCTGTGCCGATACTTGAGGGTTTCCGTATTAATCGGGCTATAGGTAATAGGCTCTATCCGTTCAGAATGCCCAAAAGATTACGCCGTGGCATGTCGCTATATCGTAACGAAGACCATGTTTTCGAAAAATTACTCGGCACTCAATCTGCCCGTAGACGTATTCCGCTCAACATGCGCTTATGTTTAGCGGAGAATGGATTCCTACTTAAACTTCGCGTGTCCGGGACTGACATTTATGCTTCAGGCAGAGTTGACTTCGAGCATCAATCGGCACAGCATCCGCAGGTTGATAATATTCGACACCAACTTACTAAACTCGGCACCACCGTCTATGTCTGCAACGATATTACGCTCGAAAGCAGCGTTGAAAAGCTGTTTATTCCGAGCAGTGTTCTGGCTGAGCTACGCCGCAAAGCCGTCGACGAGCTTGACAAGAGGCTTATTGCAGTCAATCGAACAGATACTCGCAAAACAATTAGGCCGCAGTCGTTCGAATCGGTTAATGCTAGCGAATACGACCGCCATCCCTATCTCTATAATATTTCCAATCGTGCAGCTGCCGAATTCTATCGCCGTCAGGGATTATCTTCTCCCGCTCCGGCTTTCGAATGCGCCGTGCCCACAACAAAAGAATCGCTGCTGATGCAATGCCGGCACTGCATAAAATATTCGCTCGGCTATTGTTTGCGACACGGTGGCCGCCGTCCCTCATGGCGCGAACCTCTCTTCCTAGAATTGGCCGACGGACGGCGCTTTAAATTGGATTTCGATTGCGAACATTGTCAAATGAACATCATTGTCACAAATTCATAACTCATTATGCGCAAAACATTCTTCTTCCTCCATTTGGTGCTATTACTCGTGCTCACCAGTTGTTATCATCAAAAAAGTCCGTCACGCTTTCACTTGCCCGACAGTATTCAGGAGGCGCAGATTTCGCGCCATCTGCAAGCTCGTGGAGATTCGCTTTCAAAAACCGATACCGCAGCCAATTGGTACAACACTACCAGTCCGATCGATTCATTTGCCTTTCGCGTGCGGCATCACTATTCACAGGGCTTCAACTTTATTGTCACTTCAGATTCACTCATGCTCTTCAGGCAACAACCAGAGGAGGTTGTCAACGGAATGCCTACAGATTCGTTCGCTGTTAGGAACGGAAAATCGTTAGTTGTAGCCGACATTAGGATTATCCCAGCCGATAAAACTGACTCCGTATGGGTGCAGATTGCAACGGAAAACAATACTTTCGGATGGGTTCACGAAACCAACTTATTGAAGAAGGTAGATCCCGATGATCCTATTTCACAGTTTATTTCTATGTTCTCCAACCGCCACCTGATAATCTTCCTCGTGGTCATATTACTTATCGCTGTGGGCTATCTTGCACGAAAAATTCTGCGCCAAAACGCACACATTGTCCACTTCAACGACATAAACTCGTTCTATCCCACAGCGCTCGCCATACTCGTAGCCATTTCGGCCACTTTCTATGCTAGTATCCAGCTTTTCGCTTCTGAAACCTGGCGTGAATTCTATTTTCATCCGTCGCTCAATCCATTTTCACAACCGCTCCTGCTTAACATTTTCCTTATTCTCGTTTGGTCTATGCTTATAACTGCCCTGGCAACAATCGACGATGTGCGTAGACGCTTAGGTTCGGCCGATACACTGCTCTATCTCTGCGGTTTGACAGCCGTTTGCGCCATCAACTATATTGTATTTTCCATTCTCACGCTTTATTATGTAGGCTATTTCCTTCTTTTAGTCTACATAATATTTGCTCTCCGCACTTTCTTCCGCAACGGCGTAGAAATCTATATCTGCGGCAACTGTTCCGCCCGCCTTCGTCGCAAAGGTCGCTGTCCCAAATGCGGAGTTATGAACGAATAGTCCATTTCAATCCTAAATTGGAAATATTTCCTAAATTCGTGACTCAAAAAGTATTCTGTGAAGCAATAATAAGATGAGAGAACTCTCTGACGCCGAACTGGCGAAACTTCTAGACAAAGACATTTTCCACCGGATTTCCGACGCTGCCGACAGCCTTGGGCTGGAGTGTTATGTTGTAGGAGGATATGTGCGCGACCTTTTTCTTGAAAGGCCTTCGGACGACATTGATGTCGTCGTGGTGGGAAATGGAATCAGTCTGGCAACCGAATTGAAAAAACAACTCGGACGAAAAGCAAATCTTTCTGTGTTCCGGAATTTCGGAACCGCGCAAGTGAAAAGCAAGGACATGGAAATAGAATTCGTGGGAGCACGAAAGGAAAGCTACACTCATGACAGCCGAAAACCTATCGTGGAGAATGGAACTCTAGAAGACGACCAGAATCGACGCGACTTCACCATAAACGCCCTCGCTGTTTGCCTCAACAAAAAACGATTTGGAAAACTCGTCGACCCATTCGACGGCGTGGCCGACCTTTGGGACAGAACAATACGTACACCGCTCGACCCCGACATAACCTTCTCAGACGACCCGCTGCGTATGATCCGCTGCATTAGGTTTGCCGCCCAGCTAAACTTCTACATTGCGGACGAAACCTTCGAGCTCTTGAGCGAAATGCCGAAAGAATCAAAATAGTCAGTGGAGAAAGAATTGCCGACGAGCTCAACAAGATAATCATGACCCCCACTCCCAGCAAGGCTTTGTGGAGCTTTATCGCACAAAGTTGCTCCATATAATCATGCCCGAACTCACCGCTATGGACATTGTGGAAACAAAAAACGGAAAAGCCCACAAAAACAATTTTTTCCACTCACTCGAGGTACTCGACAACATCGCACTACACACCCAAAACCCATGGCTCAGATGGAGCGCACTGTTTCATGACATCGGAAAACCCAGAAGCAAGCGATGGGAACCATCGGTCGGATGGACTTTCCACAGCCACAATACAATCGGAGCGAAAATGATTCCACATTTGTTCAGGAGAATGAAATTTCCACTCGATGCTAAGATGCGATATGTCCAGAAGCTGGTCGAATTGCACATGCGACCAATCGCTATTGCCGATGACGAGGTGACCGACTCGGCCGTCAGGCGACTTCTCAACGACTCAGGCGAAGATATCGACGATCTCATGACACTTTGCGAGGCCGACATAACGAGCAAGAATGCCATTAGAAAAAAACAATTCACCGAGAACTTCAGAATAGTTCGCGAAAAGCTGGCCGACCTAAAAAAGCGCGATTACGAACGCGAGTTCCAGCCATGCATAGATGGTAACGAAATAATGAAGATGTTCAACCTCAAGCCCGGTCGTGAGGTCGGCAACTTAAAGAAAATACTAAAAGAAGCTGTGCTCGACAACCGCGTACCCAACGAACGTGAACCGCTTATGCAACTGCTAAAAGAACAAGTTAAACTCATGAACATCGGGCGGTAACCCACATCTTATAATACCATAATCCCTGGAAAATCCGCCCCCGGGCGAAAATCCGGAATGATTGCTATCAATCCACTCCAAAGACGAAATTCTGCGTAAAATCGCTCTACATCACCCCCAGAATTCCTGATTTTTAGGTATTGCAAGGAGTTACCGGCGCGTTCTATCTTTGCAGAGTGTTGGAAACCAACCACATTTCTTAAACAAAATATTATATGGAAAAAGAAAACCGAAAATCAAATCTGAGACGATTGCTCGAATATGCCGGGCCACTTAGATTTCTCACCTATGCTTCGTGGATTCTCTCAGCTGTGAGCGCACTAATGGCCTTAGCCCCATTCGTTTACATCTGGATGATTCTGCGCGACATAATTAACGTTGCACCGCACTTCGAGCAAGCCGAAAACATCGTACCCTATGGTTGGGCAGCACTCATGTGGGCCATAGGTTCCATCCTTGTATATATAGCAGCTCTGCTTTGCTCGCATAAAGCCGCCTTCAGGGTAGCCACAAATATCCGAACGATACTGATGCATTACATCACAAAGCTGCCGATGGGATTTGTGAGCAGCATCGGAAGTGGTAAGTTGCGCAAGATAGTTAACGAGTCGAGCGAAGAAACCGAAACCTATCTCGCACATCGACTGCCTGACAATGCAGGAGGAATAGCAACGCCCGTAGGACTGCTCTGCATGTTGATGTATTTCGACTGGCGGTTAGGATTGCTCAGCATTGCACCCGCTGTGCTGGCTTACGGAATTATGTATTTTTTCATGACCGGGCGCAGTCTTCGGAAAACTATGGAAGAATATCAGCAAGCGCTTGACACGATGTCCAACGAAGCAGTGGAATATGTGCGCGGCATTCCAGTGGTGAAAACCTTCGGACAAACCGTCTTCTCATTCAAACGATTCAAATGCGCAATCGATCGCTACCAGCAATGGGTTATCGGCTACACCCGCTCGCTGCACTCTCCGATGGTAGCTTTCACTACGATAATCAACAGCGTCTTCGCCATCCTGGTGGCAGCCGCACTCTTTGTGGGCACCAGCAGAGAACGGATGGATGGGCAGTTCCTGTCGAACCTACTCTATTATATCATCATCACACCCGCCATGACTGTGATGCTCATGAGAGTGATGTACATGAGCCAGGACAAAATAATCGTCGAAAGCGCACTCAAACGGATAGACAGCGTGCTAGACGTTGAACCGCTCGAAGAACCACTCGAAACAATCCAACCACGCGATAATTCGGTGGAACTCCGAGGCGTAAGTTTCCGATATAAAGATGCCGACACCGACGCGCTCAACGACATTTCAATGACTATCAAAGCAGGTGAGCACATAGCTCTCGTAGGCCCGTCGGGCAGCGGAAAAACCACCCTCGCTTGCCTGATAGCCCGCTTCTGGGACACAACGAAAGGTAGCGTGAACATCGGTGGAACCGACGTTCGCAACATTCGCAAAGACGACCTCATGCAACAGGTGTCGTTCGTGTTCCAAGACAGTCGACTGCTCAAAGGAAGCATCCTCGACAATGTCCGGCTCGGTCGGCCCAATGCCACCGACGACGAAGTACGGCGTGCACTTTCTGAGGCACAATGTGACGACATAATCGCCAAGCTACCCGAAGGTATCAACACCATCCTCGGTAGTGAGGGAACCTATCTCTCCGGCGGCGAACAACAGCGCATAACCATCGCCCGAGTAATGCTTCAGAACACACCAATCGTTATTCTGGACGAAGCAACGGCCTATGCCGACCCCGATAACGAAACACGTGTACAAGCAGCATTCAACACCCTGTCGATTGGCAAAACGGTCATCATGATAGCCCATCGCCTGTCGGCCGTCACCAAAGCCGACTGCATCTACGTGCTAAAATCCGGAAGAATATGCGAAAAAGGCTCACACGCCGAACTGACCTCGAGCGCAGGCCTGTATGCCAACATGTGGCGAGAATATAATCAATCGATTAACTGGAAACTGGGAGGAACAAAATGAATATCATCAAAACCCTGAAACATCAATATGCGCTCTCCGAACAGGGGGCACACGACATGCTCAAAGCCTGTATAAGCTGCATGTTCTCAAATCTAGTGCTTATTATGCCCGTCGGATTGCTCTATTTCATCGTGGCCGACCTGTTGCAGAACGGCAGAATAGACTCTACACACGCCATGTGGTATGCAGTTCTCACGGCTGCATGTGTGGGGCTCATCATCCTGACAACCCACATTCAATACAATGCCACCTTCTTTGCAACCTATGTAGAAAGTGGCGTGCGACGCGTTTCCATTGCCGAACGCCTACGCCTCCTGCCCCTCTCGTTCTTCGGGAAAAAAGATCTTTCCGACCTTACCAGCACCATCATGACTGATTGTGCTACGCTCGAAAACGCCTCGTCGCATTGGATCCCAGAGTTCTTCGGCTCCATTCTCTCCGTCGTCCCGGTGGGCATCGGATTATTCTTATACGACTGGCGTATGGCTACGGCAGCCCTGTGGGTACTGCCTGTGAGCATGTGCGTAGTACTGCTCTATATCACCGTGCGAAGCCAACTGGGCCGGCGACAGATGAAAGCGAAAATGGCTTGCGCCGACGGCATTCAGGAATGCCTCGAAACCCTACGCGACCTCCATGCTAACAATGCTGAAATGAAATATCTCGACGGGCTCGACGCGAAGATTCTTACAGTTGAAAAACGCTCGTTCACAAACGAGTTAGGCATGTCACTATTCGTAGTTAGCGCTCAGATGATTCTTAAACTCGGTATCGTTACCGTGATTCTCACCGGCGGGACACTGCTTGTTCAGGGACAGCTCAATGTTATTCTGTTTTTCATGTTTTTGCTCGTTGTTGCGCGAATGTACGACCCGCTCGCCGCCGTCCTCATCAACCTTGCCGCAATGCTAAGTCTTAAAGTGCAAACCGATCGCATGAACGAAATCCTCGAACATCCTATTCAGAGCGGAACGTCTCAGCTCACCAATCAGGGTTATGACATCGTATTCGACCATGTTAGCTTCGCCTATGACTCCTCCGAACCGGTGCTCACGGACGTGTCGTTCACCGCTTACCAGGGACAGGTAACTGCGCTTGTCGGCCCGTCGGGTGGTGGTAAAACTACCGTGTCTCGCCTAGCTGCCCGCTTCTGGGATCCGCTCGCCGGGCGAATCACTGTAGGCGGAATGGACATCACTACTATCGACCCCGAAACTCTACTCTCGCTCTACTCAATCGTATTCCAGGACGTGACTCTCTTCAACAACACCGTGATGGAGAATATACGTATCGGTCGTAAAGACGCTAACGACAACGAAGTGCTTCGGGCAGCCCGAATGGCGCATTGCGACGAGTTTGCCGAGCGCTTACCCGACGGATGGAACACAATGATTGGCGAAAACGGTTCAAAGCTCTCCGGTGGCGAGCGTCAGCGCATTTCTCTCGCCCGAGCATTCCTCAAAGACGCCCCAATAATCCTGCTAGACGAAGCTACGGCCTCGCTCGACGTTGAAAACGAAACAATGATACAGGAGTCGCTCTCAAAGCTCATTGAGAATAAAACCGTACTGGTTATTGCTCACCGAATGCGCACGGTGTCGGGCGCCGACAAGATTGTAACTCTCCGCGACGGTAAGGTTCACGTTCAAGATAAAGAAACTGAGTTTTAGACTCGGTAGAGTTCCCCAGAGTTGAAATATTCAAGAAAGATAGCCTCCTGCAAGACATTGCAGGAGGCTATACACTTTTTTGCACGAGGTTTTTATAGTTCCAGTTCTATGTGCGCTACGTCGATATCTTCGGCAAGGAATATTCGGGCGCTTTCTTTGAATTTAGTTTTGTTTTCGGTTGTAAAGTAGCGTGCTGTTCTACCGCGTGTGCATAGTTCGTTCATCGCGGGATGGCGAACCAGATAATTTTGTAGGCTTCGAGCAACGTATTCGCCTTGTGCCACGACGGACACGCTTGCGGGAATGTAGCGGTTAATCTTCGGCAAAAGTATGGGATAGTGCGTGCAGCCGAGGATGATGGTATCGATTGCCGAGTCGAGCTGCATGATGGTGTTGATGCGTTTTTGTACGAAGTAGTCGGCACCCGGGCTATCGGCTTCGTTGTTTTCGATTATCGGAACCCAGAGTGGGCATGCAACCCCGGTTGTTGTAATGTTTGGCCAGAGTTTCTTTATCTCCATAGAATAGCTTTGGCTGCGGATTGTGCCTTCGGTTGCGAGGATTCCCACGTGACCAGAGCGGGTGAGATGGCCGATGATTTCGGCCGTAGGTCTGATTACGCCTAGTACGCGTCGGGCTGGGGCTACGGCCGGCAAGTCGTTCATTTGAATGGTTCGCAGAGCTTTTGCAGAGGCGGTGTTGCAAGCCAGGATAACCAGTTGACAACCCATTCTGAAGAGTCTCATCACTGCTTGCCGGGTGAATTGATAGACAACGTCGAACGACCGTGAGCCATAAGGTGCACGGGCGTTGTCGCCTAGGTAGACATAGTCGTATTCGGGCAACAAGGCGCGTATGGAGTGGAGAATTGTCAGTCCACCATATCCCGAATCGAATATTCCGATTGGGCCAGGGCCGTGTGCTAGGTTTTCTTTCATTTATTTGCTGATTGTTCGGTCTATCTAAGGGCGGCTTTGAGAGATTCGGTTATATTTTCGCCCATGGCCGAGTTCGCATAGGGCAGCGAATTATTGTCAGTATTGATAATGAAAGCGTATCCTGCTTGTCTGCCCATCTCGCGCAGAACAGCGTCGAGTTTGCGTTTAACTGGTGTATAGGCATCGGCTTCGGCCTGTTTTAGGAGTCTGTCGACTTCACGTTTGAAGACGATGTTCTTGTCCATGATGTCCTGCAGTTCAGCTTGTCGTTTACGGAGGATAGAGGGTGCGAAAGAGCGTTGTCCGTCGAGGAAGTCTTCGTATTTGCTATTGAAATCGTCCTCGGCGCGTTTGAGTTCGGCATCGTATTTGGCCCGTAGTTCGGCTACACTTTTTGTAGCCGTGGTGTATTCGGGCATTGCTTTCAGTACTTCTTCGTAGCTGAAATAGGCAAATTTGATTCCTTGCGCGCCCGCAATCAAGGGGAAGACGACGCAGATGATGGTGAGGATAATCTTTTTCATGTTCTTTGTTTGTTATTTGAAGTTGTGTCTATTTCTCTGAATGAGGATTCGGAGTGTAAAGATATTCTTTTGCGACTAAAAGGGCGTCGGAATGGGTATAATTTGGGGAGTCCGTCGCCCTTTCGTGGCTCTCTATTTGATGGTGTGAGTTGCAGGGGTTCTGCTGTCGCTCTACCGCCTGCCTGTGGTCTCGCCACCCCTTCGGGGTTCCGTCAATACTGGCGAAGAGTAGTTATCGACCAACTTAAACGATAAACGCCGATTAACTTAAATGGCAAACGTCGACCAACTTAAACGACAAATGCCGATTAACCTAAACGACAAATGTCGATTAGATTGAGGATGATTGCTGTTTCGTCGAGTCAACACTTGCTGTTTCGTTGAGAGAACGATTACCGTTCCAGGTAGGCTTGGGAGAGGCGATAGATTACAAGCTGGCGGTAAAGTCCGATAAGGCGCAATCTTTGTGTAAATAAACGCGCAACTCATAGAATCTCGAAGGGGGCGACAGGCTGTAGGTGGGCAGGGCAATCCTCAAATTATGAGAACACAATGAGTACGGTAGAGAGTCCGTGTCATCCCTATGAGACTTATGTTATGATGTCCGTTTACCAAGAAGCGATGCTATCGTGATTCTTAAGCCGAACGCACGTCTTTTTAATGATCGTTTGGGGGTAACGGCATCGGAATAGCGAGCATATCCGATCTGGCATTAAAAAGGTGAGGCTTCGCTGAAAGGATTCTCATGCGGTGGCCTCACCCTGGGTTGAATTCTCTGAACTTGAAGTTTACTTTGCTTTTGCTAGTTGAGCCTTAACTTCGGCTGTTACGTCTTTGCTGAGAGTTTCGTTTATGTAGAGCGGCTGACCGGCTGCTTTCTCCATTATGTAGACATAGTTTCCAGCCTTGGCTACTGCTGCGATGGCGTTGCGAACCTTGTCGAGTACTGGGCCTAGCTCGCGCTGCTGCTCTTCGGTGAATGCTTTCTGGTTGTCTTGAGCCGTTTGCTGAATTTTGGTGTACATATCTTGCAGCTCTTTCTCGGTTTCGGCTTGCTTAGTGGCATTCATTGTACTCTTTGTTTTGTCGTATTCCTCGGCCTTACGTTGTAGCTCGTTTTGCATGTCGGTGAGCTGTTTTTCGTATTCCTTGCCCTTGGCTTCGAGTTTACTCTGCACTGCGGTTGCTTCGGGAAGCGATTGTAAAAGGGCTTGTGAGTCGAGGTGTCCGAACTTCTGTGCGAACATCGTCATGGGTGCGCACAACATCAACATTAAAACTAGTTTCTTCATCTTTCTTTTATGTTTAAATGATTTCTATTTCTTGTGAACGTTGAAATGCTCATTGATTGGCATAGCCCAATTTCTGAAGCACTTCGTTGCTTATGTCTATCTTGGGTGATCCGTAGATTATTCCGGAAGAGGCACTCGAGCGGTCGATGATGAGACTGTAACCGCGTTGGTCGGAAATGTCTTTCACGGCATTGTATATTTCGTCCTGAATGGGCGAGATGAGGCTTTGGCGTTTTTTGAAAAGCTCACCCTCGGGGCCGAAATATTTTCGTTTCAGCTCGGAGGCTTCCTTTTCCTTAGCCATTATTTCTTCCTGCTTTTTCTTCTTCTGCTCTTGCGAGAGGAAAACAACCTCGTTTTGGTAGTTTTTATACATTGTGCCTGCTTCGGTGTTAAGGGCTTCGACTTCGGCCTGCCATTTTTTACTCACTTGATTGAGCTGTTCGTTGGCGCGTTCGTAGGCTGGCACCTGACTAAGGATGTATTCCATATCGATCAATGCAAACTTTTGTGCGTTAGTCTTCATAGGCAAAAGAGCCAAGATGCACAGAAGGAACAGGACCTTCGTTAGTTTTACTGCTGTTTTTTTCATAACCTTAATAAATTTGATTTGTTGATTAGAATTCCTGTCCGAGCACGAAGTGGAACTTACTTCCGCCTTTCTCGAATCCGTTTTCTCCTAGAACTTTGTCGAATCCATATGCCCAGTCGAACCCGATCAGGCCTATCATCGGCAGGTAGATGCGAACACCCACACCAGCCGAACGTTTCATGTCGAATGGATTGAAGTCTTTGACACTGCTCCATGCATTACCAGCTTCGACAAATCCCAGTCCGTATACAGTGGTATTGCCGAGTAGGAACGGATAGCGTAACTCAAGTGTGAAGCGATCGTAGGCGTAACCTTCCTGTCCGCGTGGGGTTAGGGAGCCGTTTTCATAACCTCGCAAACCTATAGTTTCGGTGGGATAGTTAGCGGTATAGCCACTCATACCGTCGCCTCCGACATAATAGGTTTCGAAAGGACTCTTCTTGTATTTGTTGTAGTTTCCGAGCAAACCGAGCTCTACGCGAGTCATCAGCACAAAGCATTTCGTTCCGTTTGTGAGCGGGGTGAACATACGAGCTTTGAATTTCCATTTATGGTATTCCACCCATTTGTATTTTTCTTGTTGCTCTCGCGAATAGTTTGGTGAGTTGGGGTCGTTGGCCAGGTTACGGTAGTCTTTTCCATCCCAGCTCGACCATGGTGGGGTGATTGTTAATGATGTTGTGAACTCGGAGCCTCGGCGGGGGAATAACTGGTTGTCTGTCGATGTTCTGTTGAGCGATATGTTGAGGTTCAAGTTGTTTGCAGAACCGTTCGACATTATGAAATAACTCCAGTTTTTGAGCATGTAGCGCTGATAGGAAATCATTAGCGAGAGTGTGAAATAGTCGTCGGGCCAACTGAGCCGTTTACCCCATCCTACATTCGCTCCGAAGAGCTTCACGTAGCTATTCGGGTCAAGATAGTTCTCGTAGTTGTTGTAGTAGTTGCCATAGCTTCCGTAGCCATACTGATAGTTATAATAGTTCTGCATGTAACCTCTGTTATAATAATTGCTGGCTACGTTGGTTTGCTTTGAGAAGTAGATGCCGACCGAGAATTGCACGGGACGCTTGCCCCCGAGCCAGTTTGTAGAATACTGAGCATTGTAGCTTTGGTAGTATCTTGCATTTGTTTGGAGTCCGAGAGAGAGAACTTCTCCATCTCCGACAGGCAGAATTCCGCGTCGGTCACGATTCTTGTTGAAGAGGTTTGCCATGGAGAAGTTGTTGAGCTTAAGGCCGACGCGTCCCAGTAATCCTGTTTGTCCCCATCCAAGTGAGAACTCTACTTGGTCGTTAGACTTTTGTTTGAGATTCCAGTTTATATCGACCGTTCCATTCTCATAATCCGGTCTGATGTCGGGCTCGATGGCTTCTGGGTCGAAGTGTCCCATGGATGCAAGCTCACGCACAGATCTTTGTAATGCTTCTTTTGAGAAAAGGTCACCGGGCTTAGTTCGAATCTCACGACGAACAACATTTTCATAAATGCGGTCGTTTCCGTTGATACGCACGTGGTTTACGTGAGCCTGTTGTCCTTCAAAGATTCGCATTTCCAGATCGATGGAATCGCCTACAATATTAACCTCTGTGGGTTGTAGATTATAGAACATGTAGCCGTTATTCCAATAGGCATTGCCCACTGCATCTTCATCTTCGCGTAGACGTTTGTCAAGGTATTTCTGATTGTAAACATCTCCTTTGTTTATGTTGAGCAACCGTGATAGGTAGTCGGTAGAATAAACTGTGTTACCAACCCATGTTATGTTACGGATATAATATTTTTTCCCCTCGTCGACTTTTATATAAATACTCACATGCTTATCATCAGCATTCCAAATGCTGTCACGGATGATGGTGGCGTCGCGGAAACCATATTCGTTGTATTTGTTGATGAGGTTTTTCTTATCTTCGGCCCAACGCTCAGGAGTGTATTTCTTAGATTTCAAGATGTTAGCCAACTTACCGGCTTCATGCGTTTTTTTGAATGCTCCCTTAGTGAGGAACGTTCCTTTGATTTTTTTGTCACCGAGCTGTTTGTCGCCGTCGATTATGATTTGGCGGATTCTTTTCTTTTGTTTTTTATCGATTTCAATGTCTAGTATAACCTGATTCTTGTTTGTCACATCTTCACATTGACGGATATCTATGTCTGCATCTTTGTAACCTTTATCATCGAAATATTTCTTAGCAATTTTCTTAGCCCTCGCAATCATGTTGGGAGTGATTTGTCCACCTTTAAGTAATCCTAGTTTCTTCTCCATGTCGTTCATTTCGTTTTTCTTCAATCCAATATAGTTGATAGACGACACGCGTGGACGTGTTTTGAGATGTACTTGCAGATATATGTTTTCTCCGATAATCGAATCGATTGTTATAGCTACATCCGAAAAGAGTCCGTGCTTCCAATATCGCTTAACAGCATCGGTTATCGCAGTCCCTGGTATTTCTATTGTTTGCCCAATAACAAGTCCCGAGATTCCAGTTAGAACATAATCTTCATAGCCTTCGACTCCTGATGCTATAAGTCCAGCCAATCTGTATGTCTCCGGATTACTTGCATATGTCACCGAAGGTTTCACTACTGTTTGCTGTGCTTTTAGTTGTTGGCTTGTTCCAACAAAGAATATCAAAAAGATGATGGCTTTATATATATTGTTCATTTATTCAGTGTCTTGTTTCTCGTTTTCAACTTGTTTCTCCGTTCTTCCAAATCTGCGTTGCCTGTTTTGGAAACTTGATATGGCCTTGTGCAAGTCGTTTTCATCGAAATCTGGCCAATAGGTATTGCAGAAATACAATTCCGAATAGGCTAACTGCCAAAGCATATAGTTTGATATGCGAAGTTCGCCGCCGGTACGTATCAGCAAGTCTGGGTCGGGCATAAAAGCTGTTTCTAAATGCCCGTTTATATTTTCTTCTGTAATTAAGTTAGCTAACTCATCTTTCGAGATACTTTTGTTTCCAGATTTAGCCAATATTTCTTTCGTTATAGCCTTACATGCCTTTGTTATTTCCCAACGTGATGAATAGCTAAGTGCAACTACCATTGTCATGGCCGAGTTCCGACTGGTATGTTTCATTGTTTCTCGGAGTTTATCTTGAACTTCCCGAGGAAGTCTTTGTATATCACCGATAACCTGAAATCTAACATTGTTTTTCATGAAGATTTCATCCTCAAGCGATGATAGAACTAATCCCATAAGAGCGGAAATCTCATCGACAGGTCGATTCCAATTCTCCGTAGAGAAAGTGTACAGAGTAAGATATTTTACCCCTAACCTAACGCATTCCGAAGTGATTCGACGTACTGTATCGACACCAGCCTGATGCCCATATGAACGAGGCTTATTGCGTTCTGTCGCCCATCTGCCATTACCATCCATAATGATAGCTATATGCTGTGGGACACGTGTCTTATCCAGTTCTTCCGCCATGTCTTACAAGAATTATCTATTGTGTATGTACTGTTGAGCTATTCATCTTCATTATGACAGGTTATACATTTAGCCATAAAGCTGTAGGTAAGTGTCAAGTGAAGAGTTGAATAGCAATCGGTATTTTTGAATAAACCGCTACTCTGTATTCCGTAAGGGTCTTTTTGTCCGTCTAACTTATCGCTGAACGAAAAGTGTATCAACCACTCCAAGCCGAGGTTCAGACGTTCATTTATCTTGTATTTTACTCCGCCCCCTAACGGAAGGTTGGCCGAGAATATTGTACTTCCACTATTCAATTTTACATAATTTGCTCCAAGCCCTACAGTGAGAAACGGGGTTATTGGTTTTGCGCCTCTGTAATCACGTCCGGTGCCATAAGGCCAGAAGTTGTATTCATAACCCACATCCAAACCTATCATTGTGTTGTTGAATTCATAAGGTTGGAGGGTAAAGTTCGGATAATAGCTTTTGACGCCTCTCGATGTCCCTTTTATTTTTCCATACGAAGCATTTACTCGCATTCCCATATAAGGATTCAATACATAGCGAAATATAATGCTGCCCATCGGCTTAAGCGATTTGAAAGGTGAATTATTGAAATCACCGATATATCCCATAGTTCCAATTCCTACACCAAATTCCATTCTATATTCCGGATCGCTTTGCGCTTTAGTGTGTGCAGACGCTATGAGAAGTAGGATGAAAATAACGAGATGCTTCATACCCCTAATAGTAAAGGTGTAATGTTTATCTCTCAAACGATTTCTGCGGGCTTGTCCATCCTAGGCGGTTAAGCCTACCACGCCAAACCTTACCATTGCCTATAATCCAAATGAAGTTCGAACTGTCTACCGTACTTGTGAATGTGGTAAAATTCGCGGCATCTGCGGGTACTGTGTGTGCTTTAGCTTTTCGCCAGCTGATTCCGCCGTCGCGACTAATCATTGGTTCTATCATCTTGCCGTCTTTCATTCCTAAAGCTATGATTCCATTGTCGTATGTAGCCATTGACAATCCTGTGAGGATAGGGAGAGCATAATGATTATCAGCGATGTCTACGTATGCCCAAGCATAGTTGAAAGCCTTTTTGGAATAATCTGCCAGCTTAGTCCATACAACAAGTTTATCTTGCCCTGTCGCACTTCCAGCTAGCAAAACACGGTCTATAGAATCGTTAGTTGTAATTGGTCGATAGGTATAAGCAATATTGTCCGATGGAATGAGAGTTTTGCTATCGTCCAATTGTTCGTCAGTCCAGGTTGCTCCGTTATCCTTGGAAACCATAAGACCACCATGAGTCGATAGGCCGTAGAGTTCCTTCGTACTTGATGCAACAAGTCGTACTAAATCTGTATTCGTACCTGATGTTTGCCAGGTGTTGCCATCTGAAGAATATTTAACCGTACCGTTATCAGAGATATAAACCGTTTTGCCTTGAACAATCGCACTTTTATAGGCATCCGATGTAAATGTAACGGGTAGAGCCGTCCAGGTACGACCATCAGTTATTGAGGTTTTATAGCCTACAGTCTGACCACCATTCTGACCAAATACAAACACATTGTCACCGCAAACAATGGCCTTTGTCGCCGTCAGCGAGGCCAAGTCTGCATTGCTTCCCAAAGCCATCCACACGAACACTTCGGGTTTTTGCTTGTGGACATTCACTTTGACAGTGTAGTCCCTGTAGCCGGTTCTGTTTTGGGCACGAACTCTTAGTATACGAGATTGACGAAGGTCTACTGAGTCTTTGGACGAATAATATTTCGTTGAATCGCTCTTGAGAGATTTCCACATTATGCTTCCAGCATTCTTTGCTTTTATGATAGTGAGAACATGGTCTGTTTTCGTACCATAAGGCAGTGAATCAGGATTGTATATGATTGAATTGTTTTGGTCAATATAGAATTTGAATTTATCCCCCTTGATTTTAGCTGTGTAGGTACTGTCTGTACCGCGTTTTGATAAGGTATCGCGTTTTTGTTTCAATATGCCTAACGAAAACGAAATAATAGCGCTGTCGCTATAGCCTTCTCCGCCTGTTTCGTCGTAGTCTTTCAGGCATGATGTGAGCAACGCAACAGTGAGAGACATTATGAAAAGGGAACGTATTTCAATCTTCATCGAATTGTTATATATGGAAATTTTGGTTGCAAATGTAAATAGAAAACTTTAGAAACAGGTTTTACAGTTATCGTTGCCGGGCGTACATACATGATGTGCGCCCGGCAAAAGGTGGTTTATAGAATCACTTTGCTGATTGAAGTGCCTTGCTTGCGAATGAAGATTCCGCGGCTGGGGTTAGTTACACGGACGCCGCTAGGAGTGAACCATTCAACGGGAGTGTCGACCGAAGTTGAGGCGGTGGAGATTCCGTTCGGAATGGATTTGGCTCGGAAGATGAACTTCGTTACGGGCTGGTCTACATCCACGCCAGTGTCTTTCGTATCGATAGGCCATTCAGCTGATTCGTGGAAGGCTTCGAACTTGCGATTGTCGCTTGCGAAGGTCATTGCACGGTGGTCGAACTTGTTCTTAACGTCTTTAATCTTGAAGAAACGCACGTCTGAATAGTTGAATGAATCCGAATTGTCGCCACCGGTGACAACAACAGTTACGAGCAGATTTTTCTTGCCGCTATAGAAGAACGGCTCCTCAATTGGGAGTTTGAATTCAACGTTTTGTCCATAAGAATCGGAACCTGAGAAAGTGTAATCGAAAGAGGATTGCGGGAGTGTTGCGTCGAAGTCGAAATACTCGTATTTGTTTTTATCCTCATTCTTCACGAATTTGTTCTCGTCGATTTCTTGCAGATAGGCTTTCACCTTGAAGTTACGTTCAGCGAATCCGCCCTCGTTTATGTAGAGATATTTGATGGCCGTTATTTCTTTTCCGGCCACGGCTTGCAATTCGTCTTTTGTGTAGATGATTTGCGAACCGGTGTATTCGAACGCGAAGCAACCGGGTGCAAAGTTCGGAATGCCGTCGAAATAGGTGCGGTCGTTATTACCGCTGTCGCCCTCGTCCATGAATTTAGTGAAGTCTCCGATTTCAATTGAATCGGGCTTCTGTTCGTTGTTTGTTTGTGCTTGAACTCCTGCGGTTGCGATGGAACCGAAGAGCATGAATGCGAGTAGAATTTTCTTTTGCATGATTTTGAATGTTTATTGATTAATAATTTTCTTTCCGTTTTTGATTATTATACCGCGATAGTTTTCATCTACGCGTTGTCCCGACAGGTTATAGACGCCTTGCATCCGACGGGCCCGACGTACATCGCTTGATATGTGCTCAATGCCGTCGACTATCTCGGATGATTTGTCATCGAGATTAACTTTTACCATTTCCGAGTACGAACTGTAGATGGCTGTGTAGGGAACCTTTCCGTTTGGGCGCGAGTAGTCGTGCCGAGTTGCGTACATATCGTAGAACAGTGTCTTTGCTCCGTAGGCATATGTGAGCTTTGAGATTCGGCATGATTTCACGGAGTCCATCGCTGTATCGTCCCATGCATCGATGGCTTCCTCGGATGTTATCATGGAGTTTATTACCTCGCCAGCTCGCATATTTTGTATCACTTTTACGCCGTCGAGATAGTCGGCCCGACCGGGTGTTGCGGTCATATTTATAACTGAGAAGAAGAGGTCTTTTGAACCGTTATCGAACTCGAGTGTATCGATGCTTGTTCCTTGATTGCCGCCGGGAATGCGGGTTTTATATTCGCGCACCACTTTTTCGCCGCGACCATGACTTTCAACTCTGATGATGTCGCCGTTCGTGCTGAGGGTGGTTAGGATTATCTTATATTTCCCGCCGTTGGCCCGAAGGTCGAGGTAGGGTGAATAAACTAATCCGGCCACCATTCCTTTTACGAATGTGGGCAGGGCGTAGGCGCTCCAGCATAGGTGTCGCTGTAGCCTTTTGCTGCCAGGTCGACATAATCTTCATCGCCGCCGAGCGGATTGTTCATATTGCCGGAGGTGATGCCCGAGAAGGTTTCTTCGTTGATGACCTGTTCGCCGTCGGCCATCACGGGTGTTTGTGTGTAGACAAACACACAATAGCCGTCGGCTTTTGGCACGGGTTTCCAGTTGGCTGTGAAGCCGTCCGAGCTGATGTTTGTTGCTTTCCCAATCATTGGTTGGGGCAATGTCGACTGGGCTGATGCGCTGAGTGCAAGGAGCAGAGCCGACAGGGATAGATAAAATTTTCTCATATTGTTTTTATGTTATAAAGGTTATTTATTTCACCAATATTTTTCGTCCGCGATGGATATACACGCCCTTGGTTGAAGGCGCGCCCGACAGTTTTATGCCGGTGAGGGTGAACCATGTGTTGTATTCGGATTCTGAGGAAGTCTGAACATCGTTTATTCCCGTTGGTAGGTTGACCTTGATGGGTAGGCGACGCGAATATTTGCCCAAACGGGCTACGAGAGTATCGGTTCCGGCGCTGACGAGCGTAGTTTGTCCGTCGTTTGCGATTCTCACCCGTCCGTTTTCCGACTGCCACGTTACGCCGTTCCTCATTACGACTTTGAACGGGTGGGTTATGTTATCCAATCTATCGGCCTCGTCGAGGATTACGGGTGTGGCATAGAGTTTCACTCTCAGCGACAATTCCATACCGTTCATTTTGGGGCGTGGAAACATTTCTTCTTCGAATAGCCATGCTGAATCGGACAGCTCGCCTTTCAGTGCATAGCCTATTATTCGGGAGGTTGAACGGGCTTGCGACGGAATGGTGAAACACGTGGGTGAATATTGACTGTCGTAGAACAGTTCGCCGAAATCTGTGGGACTGGCGTTGCCGATGCAGCCCGAAATAGAATCGTTAGAAATGGTGCCGAAATTGGCTAGTCCGTGTACCTTGTCTTCGAATAGCGGATTGCCCACCACGCCGCCTACGCGACGTGAACCGAAAGGAGTTATTTGGGTCATGGCGTCCACATGTCCGTAGTTTGCCAGATTATGAAGGATGTTGCCTTGCTGTTGTCCGCTGTAGCCTATAACGCCGCCCACTGTGCTGCCTTCACAGCTAATGGTGCCGAAGTTGGCGCAGTTCTTTACGGTGACGCCCGATTTGTCTTTCTTCAATGCTACGATATTGCCCAGTACGCCTCCTACTCCGGAAAGGACTGATTTGTCGGTGGCTATGACGTCGGCATAATTCACCAGATTTTCGAACACTGCCTCGCCGCTGGGATTGCCTACGATGGCGGCGCCTTTGAAGATGCGCACTTTACCGTCGACGGCAAGATTACGAATTGAACCGTGGGTAACGGTGCCGAACAATCCGGCGGGATATCTGTCCCACGTTCTATCTATATTGAGGGTTATGCAGTGCGCCCCGCCATCGAAATGGCCGTTGAAGCTGGCCTCGGTTCCGATTAGTCCGTCATAGGGTTCGGTTAAATCTTTCGTTAGCAGATAATATCTGTTTATTGTTTGGCCCTTGTTTGTCATCGTATTCAGGGCGTTGAGGTCGGCGTGGTTGCTAATTAAATACGGGTCGAATTCTGTTCCGGAACCTCCCGAGAAAGTGAATGTTTGCGCAGCTATCGTGCCCGAAATGAGTATGGCAGCAAGCGTAAAGATTATTTTCATTGTCTTGGATGTTTATTGAATTAAAATCATTTTGTTTTTCCGTCCCAGAGTGTCTGCGGCCGAAAATCATTTTTGTTTTTCCGTCCCAGAGTGTCTGTGGCCGAAAATCAATTTTGTTTTTCTATCCCAGAGTGTCTGCGGCCGAAAATCATTTTTGTTTTTTCGTCACAGAGTGTCTGCG
>NZ_BAKH01000006.1 GCF_000614105.1 Prevotella micans DSM 21469 = JCM 16134 | reverse complement strand
CGTTGTTTATACTACTGCATAGATACACATTTTGAAGCAATTCACACTTGTATAACTCATTATACACATTTGTATAACTCATTATACACATTTGTATAACTCATTATACACATTTGTATGATTCATTATACATCAAATCAATTCCTTTAAGTTCACTTACGAACCAAGATGATTTTGCCCTATTATTGAGCTAATGAAATATCTAATGGCAGAATCTTTTCTGCGAGAAAACATATATTAAATCTGGTGTGAGATTTTGTGTATACGTATTAAAGACAGAGAGCTATGTATTGTGATCTGACAGTAATATCGAAAATGAGTAACTTTGCGTCTCATAGATTAAAAATATTCTCGTAGTTAATGAAAAAACTTTCTATAATCTTTTTGTTCACCTCATTAGTACTAGGGGGGCAAGCACAGCAAATATTGTCGCTTGAACAATGTAGGAGGCTTGCACTTGAAAATAATAAACAGCTGAAAGTATCGCTGATGACAGCCGATGTAGCTGCAAACGTACACCAGGTCGCTAAAACTAAATATCTGCCGAGGGTAGATGCACTGGCAGGCTATCAGCATTTCACGAAAGAGATTTCGTTGCTTAATAACGAGCAAAAAAAATCACTCTCGAACCTCGGAACAAACAGCTTCTCGCAGATAAACAATCAGGTGGGGCAGAATCTTACGAACCTTGTTCAGCAAGGCGTGATAAGCGCGGCAACGGCCCAACAAATAGGTCAGGCCATTGGCGGAATATCGGGCCCTATAACCCAGGCGTTGAACAATTTCGGTGAGACGGTGCGCGATGCTTTTCGCACCAATACTAAGAATGTTTACGTGGGAAGCGTGCTTGTTACGCAGCCTATTTACATGGGCGGAGCCATTAAAACGGCCAACGATATTGCGGCCATCGGCGAGGAAATTGCGCAAAACGATATCGAACTGAAGCGACAAAACGTGCTCTTTGCCGTTGACAATGCGTATTGGCTCATCGTGTCGCTAAAGAAAAAAGAAGTACTGGCAAACAAGTTTCGTGACCTAATGCAGAAGCTCGACGACGACGTGCATAAAATGATTCGCGAGGGAGTGGCAACACGCGCCGACGGACTGAAGGTGGATGTAGCGGTGAACACGGCCGATTTGCAGATTAGTAGACTTCAAAACGGTGTATCGTTGGCCAAGATGGCGCTGTGCGAACTGTGCGGAATAGTGCCCGACGGGAATGTTAGACTGGCTGATGAAGAGGTGGATGAATTCGCCATAGTTTATGATGCATCGTCAATGCAGCCCGACTGTGCCCTCAGCTCACGCCCTGAAATAAGGATGATTCGAAACACTATTGAGATCAGTCGGCTCAACACTAGACTGATTCGTTCGCTCTATATGCCACATATTGCTCTTACGGGTGGATATGTAGTGTCGAATCCGAATATGTTTAACGGTTTTGAACAGAAATTCGCTGGCGTATGGAATGTGGGCATCGTTGTTCAGGTGCCGATATGGACGTGGGGCGAGAATAAGTATAAGATTCGCGCCGCAAAGGCCGCAACATCCATTGCCGAGATGGAGCTGGCCGACGTTCGCGGAAAAATTGGTTTGGAAATAGAGCAGAACAGGTTCCGCCTAAACGACGCCAACAAGCAGCTATCAACAGCCAACAAGAACATGGTGGCGGCCGAAGAGAATCTGCGCTGCGCCAACGTAGGTTTTAAAGAGGGCGTAATGACTGTTACTGAAGTTATGGCTGCGCAAACAGCCTGGCAGGCCGCCAAAACAGCGATAATAGATGCTGAAATAGCTGTTCGTACAGCCCAGGTGGGACTTCGGAAAGCTTTTGGCCGTGTGGGAGAATAAAGAATAATAACAGAAAAAACGAAAATAATTATGTCAGCAAAATCACAACATAAAAATATTCTTTTGGCTATTCTGGGCTTTGTTACAGTAATCGTGCTCGTGGCCGTTATCGGGTTCTTCACGCTCGACAGGAAAGAAGAGATTATCCAGGGCGAAGTTGAGGTCGACGAATATCGGGTTGCTTGTAAATACCCTGGTCGCATAACTGATATCCTTGTGAAAGAGGGTGATTATGTGCATAAGGGCGATACGCTTGCAAAGCTGTCTATCCCCGAGGCAGATGCGCAAGAGAAAGTAGCTGTGGCTACAGCCGGTGCAACCAACGCGATAAGCGATTTAACGGCAGCGCCTACTAGGAAAGAAGCTATTGAAAGTGCATATCAAATCTATCAGCAGGCCATATCGGCCAACGATATTGCCCAGAAACCTACGGTCGATTGAATAGACTCTTTGAAGAGGGAGTGATTTCAGAACAAAAGCGTGATGAGGCTTTTGCTGCCTATGAAACAACGCAATCGGCTGTGAAAGTGGCCAAATCGCAATGGGAATTAGCCAAGAGCGGGGCGCGTGATGAAGCTAAACGTGCCGCCAAAAACCAAGCTAAAGCAGCTCGATCGGCCGTGGAGGTGGTGCGCTCATTCCTGAAAGAAACCGTCCAGGTGGCAACGGCTGATGGCGAAGTTTCGACTATCTATCCAAAGGTTGGCGAGCTGGTAGGATTAGGCAGTCCGATAATGAGCATCGCCATGAACGATGAGGTTTGGGGTACGTTCAACATCCGTGAAGACCAGCTTGAGGGACTCAAGGTGGGGGCTGTATTCAAGGCGTTTGTACCGGCCTTCAATAAAACTATTGAAATGAAGGTGACGTCGCTCAAGGACGAAGGTGCCTATGCCGTATGGAAAGCCACTAAAGCCAATGGACAGTACGACTTGAAGACTTTTGAACTCAAAGCCCGTCCTGTGACTAAACTCGACGGTTTGCGCCCGGGTATGTCGCTAATCATCAAGAAATAAACCGATAATCGATGGTGAGGAAGAAGTTGCAAGCATGGCCGCGGCGCATTCTGGATATAGCTGCTCGCGAAATAGGACATATAGCCCACATGCCCATCTATCTTTTTTGCATGATTGTTTTTCCGATAATAATAATCATCTTCTTCACATCGCTGATGGGCGAAGGACTGCCACAAAAACTGCCATGTGGAGTTGTAGATAATGATAACACGTTGGTTAGCCGAAAACTTGTTCATCAGCTTGATGCTTTTCAGGAAACCGACATTGTGGCCCGATTCACTAGCGTGAATGACGCTCGGCAAGCCATTCAGCGCGGTCAGATTCACGCCTTTATCTATATTCCGAAAGGCACTACTGCCAAGCTCTTGGCGCAGCGGCAGCCGAAGATTTCGTTCTACTACAGCAATGTGACACTCATGGCCGGTTCGATGCTTTTCAAAGACCTCAAAACTATTTCAACTCTAGGTTCGGCTACTGTCGGAGTAGCTAAGCTTCAAATGCTCGGTAAGAGCGAGCACGAGATTAAAGCTTTTTTACAGCCTATAGTCCTAGATCTGCACATGATTGGCAATCCATGGATGAACTACAATATTTATCTCAGCACGATTATGATTCCCGGTGTTCTGGTGCTTTTCATGCTCCTTATAACGGCTTATTCCATCGGTACCGAATTAAAATTCGGACGGGCTCACGAGTGGATGCGTCTCTCGGGAAATAATATTATGGTGGCGTTAGCTGGAAAGTTATTCCCGCAATTCATGATATTTCTGAGCATATTTTTGGGATTCGAATGGTATATCTACGGTCATCTGGGTTTTCCGCATCCCGGCGGAACAACGCGTCTTATTCTAATGGCATTGCTCACGGTTCTTTCGTCGCAAGGTTTTGGAGTATTCATTTTCGGCTTGCTTCCGTCGTTACGTATGTCGATGAGTATTTGTTCGCTATGGGCTGTTGTTGGATTTTCGGCTTGCGGGGCAACCTATCCGCTCTTCGCGATGGACTCGATGATTGAAGCTGTGGCGCAGCTCATTCCCTTGCGTCACTATTACATGATTTATCGCATCTGCATTTTCAACGACTATCCGCTCGTCGATGCCTGGTGGAACGTTGTTGCGCTCGTGGCTTTTGTTATTTCGCCCATGCTCACGGTGAGAAATCTCAAACGTGCCATGCTGGAATATGTTTACATTCCCTGACTTATGAAGAATTTGAAATCCATACTCTCGTACATATCCGAAGGTCTGCACGACATGTGCTACATATGGTGGCTCGAAACCAAAAATACCATTAAAGACGAGGGTGTGCTCATCTTCTTCATCCTCGTTCCGCTAGCTTATCCGCTGTTATATTCGTGGATTTACAACAACGAAGTGGTGCGCGACGTGCCCGTGGCGATTGTCGACATGTCGCATTCGCAGGCATCGCGCGAGTTTATAAGAGATGTTGATGCGTCGCCCGACGTCAAGGTGGCCTATCATTGCAACAACCTCCACGAGGCACGCGAACTCGTGGGTCGACAAAAGGTTCATGGTGTGATTGTATTCCCCGAAAACTTCCAACAACAGCTCCATCGTGGCGAGCAGACTAGTGTGAGTATCTATTGCGACATGAGCTTGATGCTTACATACAAGGCCATTTATCAAACTTCGCTGGCCGTGTCGTTCAAGATGGGGGCCGACATTCAGCGACATAAATCGGGTGGTATAACCGTGCGCGAAGAGCAAATCAACACCCAGCCTTTAGCTTACGAGGAGCGCCCCATTTTCAACGCCACCGGCGGATATGGCAATGCAGTTCTTCCGGGTGTGCTCATTCTTATTCTCCAACAAACTCTCCTGCTCGGTATAGGCTTATCGGCCGGTACTGCGCGCGAAAACAACCGCTACAAAGACCTTGTCCCTATCAGCAGGCATTACAACGGCATTTTCAGAATAGTGCTTGGCAAATCGCTCTGCTATTTTATGCTCTATTGCATCATGTCGGCCTATCTCACGCTGGCCGTTCCACATTTTTTCGGCTTCACGATGATGGCCACGCCGCTCGACCTCATAGCTTTGTTGATTCCTTATCTTTTATCGGTGATATTCTTTGGTATGACCATCTCGTGTGTTGTTCATTATCGCGAGAATGTTATGTTGCTTGTTGTATTTACCTCGATTCCTTTCTTGTTTCTCACCGGTATAAGTTGGCCGCAGAGCAACATTCCCGGTGTTTGGCAAGGCATTAGTTGGTTGATTCCGTCTACGTTCGGTATTCGTGGCTTTCTTCGTTTGTCGTCAATGGGCGGCACTCTTGCCGACATCCTGCCCGAATATCGTGCGCTGTGGGCCCAAACGATATTCTACTTTATGTTGACTTGTATTGTTTATCGTTATCAGGTTGTCAACGCCCGGCGTCATGCCGTTGAGCGTCTTGAGAACATCCGTGCGAGAATCAAAGTGGCTCGCGACAATAAGCAATAATCCTAACTTTTTCCTGGTTCATGTCTTCGCCCTTTGGCGACGAGCATTTTTTTTCTTGTTTGTGGCTTCGCTCTTTGGCGACGAGCATTTTTTTCCTGGTTCATGTCTTCGCCCTTTGGCGACGAGCGTTTTTTTCCTGGTTCATGTCTTCGCCCTTTGGCGACGAGCATTTTTTTTCTTGTTTGAGGTTTCGCTCTTCGGCGACGAGCGTTTTTTTTCTTGTTTGTGGCTTCGCTCTTTGGCGACGAGCATTTTTTCTCTTGTTTGTGGCTTCGCCCTTTGGCGACGAACGTTTTTTTTCGTTCGGGGGGCGCCCAACTAGTTTGGTAAGAGAAAAATAATAAAGTGCGCCGTTCACCCCGGGGGAATCACAGACTGAAACTTGCTTTCAGCATTAGTTCGCGGTGTCGAAGGGGGTTGACGAAATAAGTTTGGGAGTGGTCAGGGCGACAGTTTGCAGTCGGGCGGTGTGCACTTGCCGACCGCAGAACCACCGATACAAATTCGAGTGGGGCTCTCCTTTGCTGTCGGTTACCCGTCCGGAATATGTTTGCGCATGGGTTGCAAAACATATCCCAAGAATAGCCAATGTTATAAAGAGTCTCTACCTACCTGAGTGGGAGTTTTTCTTAACTGAACTCGCGTAGAGAACTGGGACGAGTATGTACAAAAAAAGAAGGTGTCCTTTCGAACACCTTCAATCACTAATAAAACAAATTCTCTATGAACCTTCTTTTAAGAAGTAAAGAAATTCCTGATTTAGAAATTATAGTAAACGCCGAATGTCACGTTGTTTCCATCGAGATTTACACCCCATGCATTGGATGCCTTAGCACCGCTAACATCGGCTTTGGTTGAACTCCAACCGGCAAAACCTACATGAGCATCGAAGCTGAGCTTCGGACTGAGGTTCACTGCAACGCCCGGACGAATGCCAGCTTCCCAATTGTTGTAGGAAACAGCGCCGTTCTTGGCGTGGTTTATGTGATAGTATCCGAAACCACCGTCAACAAACACATTTACGTATTTGTTGTGCACGAATGTGTAGCGAACATACGGAGCAACCGTCATGTAGTTGTTGGTTTCCGACATAATCTCGGTTGGAGCATGACCTTCGCCTTTACCCCATCCGATGGTTGTGCCCACGGCCCAATCTTCGTTAATGTTGTAGCCCACTTCGGGTAGAAACTTGTAGGTTGTTACGTTGTCAGCGTTTCCCATTTTGGAAGAACCGATACCGATGTTTCCACCTACGTAAACTTGTGCGTTAGCTGCGATTGCAATGAATGCAACAGCAAGTGTCATTAGAATCTTTTTCATCTCTGATAAATTAATTAATTACTGAATTAAAAACACTCTCTCATTTTGTTTAGGGAGAAACTGCTCTCCCTGATTTTTCGGTGGCAAATGTAGTACTAAAGAAAAAAGACAGCCAAACAGTTTAACTAGAAAGCGATATTATTATGTAAACTAAGGTTAATCTTTCTCGGATTCACCTTATACTATATATTTTTGCGACCAAATTTTTGATTAAATCATAGAAATTAAAAGTAACAAGGGGTGTCCGTTTGTTCCATCGAAATATGAAAAATAATCCCGTCTTCATAGCCGGGCCTTGCGTAATAGAAAGCAGAGAGCTGCTCTACAACGTGGCTGAAGAACTTGTACGGCTAAACAGAAAACATAATATCGACATCATTTTTAAAGCGAGCTTTGACAAAGCAAATCGTACTAGCTTAAACTCCTTTCGCGGACCTGGAATGGAGCAGGGATTGGTGATGCTGCACGATATCAAACTGCGATACGACTTACGATTGCTAACTGATATTCACGAAAGTTGGCAGGCTGGCCCGGTAGGCGAGATTGTAGATGTTCTGCAGATTCCGGCTTTCCTTTGCAGACAGACTGATTTACTTGTGGCAGCTGCAAAAACCGGACGAATAGTGAACATCAAGAAAGCGCAATTCATGAGTGGGCGCGACATGCGCTTCCCTGTTCAGAAATGCCTCGAAAGTGGCGCACGCGGGGTGTGGCTCACCGAACGAGGGAATTGTTTCGGATATAACAACCTGGTTGTCGACTTCAGGAATATTCCCGACATGCAGGAAATTGTGCCAACCGTTATTATGGATTGTACGCACAGCGTTCAACGCCCCAGCGCAGGAGACGGTAAAACGGTGGGCGACCGGAAGTTCGTACCCGCTATGGCTCTAGCTGCGAAAGCATTCGGAGCAACCGGATTTTTCTTTGAAGTGCATCCCGACCCCGATAAAGGATTGAGCGATGCCGCCAATATGCTCGAGCTTCGTAAACTGGGTTCGTTAATCGAAAAACTTTTATAGGAATGAACGCAGAAAGATTATCAGAGGTGCGGCAATATGCCATTCAAGCCATTAAGGAAGAAACCGAATCGACCCTTAAACTTATAGACCAGCTTGATGATAATTTCGACCGTGCAGTGGAGCTTATGTTTCGCTGTAACGGGAAAGTGATAGTTACCGGAGTGGGCAAAAGCGGACATATCGGGGCCAAGATTGCCGCAACTCTCTCGTCGACCGGTACGCCGGCTTTTTTTGTTAATCCGCTCGACGCTTATCACGGTGACCTTGGTGTTATCGGTAAGGAGGATGTGGTGCTGGCACTTTCGAATTCCGGACAAACTGACGAGCTGTTGCGGTTCATTCCCATCGTGTTGCACATGAACATCCCCATCATCGGCATAAGTGCCAATCCGGCTTCGTTGCTGGCGAAGTATTCAACTATCCACATAAAAGTGCGGGTTGAAAAAGAAGCTTGTCCGCTTAACCTCGCACCCACAAGTTCCACGACTGCCGCGCTTGTCATGGGCGATGCGTTGGCAATTGCTCTGATGCGAGTGCGAAATTTCAAGCCGCAGGATTTTGCACATTTTCATCCTGGAGGCGAACTCGGGAAACGGCTCCTTACAACAGCAAGCGATGTTATGCGAACAGACGACCTGCCGATAATCTCGCAAAACACTCATCTCGGCAAAGCCATCATCAGTGTGAGCAAAGGAAAATTGGGGCTTGGAGTGTCGCTCGAAGATGGGAAGATAGTGGGTTTAATAACCGACGGTGACATACGTCGCGCAATGGAGAAATGGCAGGCTAGATTTTTCGACCATATTGTGAGCGACATAATGACGAAAGAGCCCAAGACGGTTTTGCCTGACACCAAGATAACCGAGATTCAATGCATCATGCAACAGCATAAAATACACACTGTTCTGGTTTGCGACCAACAAAAGCGTCTTCTCGGAATTGTTGACCACTACAGTTGCATGCTTTAAATGAAAAAACACCTACTCTTTTTTTTCCTCATTTTAATCAGTCGGGCCATTGGTGCATCCGAGGCCGATTCTTTAATCGTGAATCAGCTCCGCTCGAAAGGTGTACGCTTTACGAAAAACAACTCCGTGACGCTACTCATGAGTGGACAAGAGAAATTCGACGACCTATTCAAAGCCATCGACCAGGCCCGCTCGAGCATACATCTGGAATATTTCAACTTCCGAAACGACTCTATAAATAACGAACTCATCGAGCATCTCGCCCGGAAAGCAGAACAAGGCATAGAAGTGAGAGCCATATTCGACGGATTCGGCAATGCCAGTAACAATCAGCCCATGCGTCGGAAACACATACAGGCAATCAGAGCAAAAGGAATCGAAATCCACGAATTCAAACCCATTTGCTTTCCGTGGATTCACGACATATTTAACCGCGACCACAGAAAAATTGTAATCATTGATGGAAAAATAGCTTACACTGGCGGAATGAACGTGGCCGACTATTACATAAAAGGAACCCCCATCGTTGGTTCATGGCACGACATGCACTGCCGAATTGAAGGCGATGAAGTGAATACGCTACAAACCATATTCCTACGGATGTGGTATATGGTTTCTGGACAGAATATACACGGGGCGAAATATTATCGTGGCATATCGAACGCCGATTATATAACCGGACTTAAACCCGACACCTGCCAGTCGGCTGGCCACGAAATGGTAGGAATCATAAATCGTGAGCCTGCAACTTCGAACGACATAATTAGATATTTCTACCTCAACGCTATCAACGACGCCCACGACAGTATTAAAATCATCAATCCCTATTTCACCCTCCTGCCGAAACTCAAGCGAGCCCTACGAAGAGCCGTAAAACGAGGCGTCAAAGTAGAAATAATGCTAAGCGTAAAGAGCGACATTCCTCTCACGCCCGACTGCGGATTCTACAACGCTCACAAATTCATGAAAGCCGGATGCCGCGTGTGGATGTATAAACCCGGTTTTCACCACACAAAAATAATTCTCGTCGACGGTAGGTTCTGCACCGTAGGCTCAGCCAATCTCAATGCCCGAAGTCTGCGATGGGATAGGGAGAATAATGCCGTCATCATAGACAGAGAAATCACAAAAGAACTCGACACCCTTTTCGAGAACCAAAAAAAAGACTGCTTCCTCCTTACACCACAAAGCTGGAACACATGGCGTACACCCTGGCAAAAGTTCCGCGGTTGGTTTGCCCATCTTCTTTGGCCTTTCCTTTAATCTCCCCGGAACTAATTTCTGGTAGAGAAAAAGAAAGAAGTACAACGCTCGGAATAAATTATTTCGTGGACTGCACGCGGTGAAAAATGCCGGCAGAGATTATTTTTTCGACTTGCACGCAGTGTAACTCCCGGCAGAGACTATTTTTTCGACTTGCACGCGGTGTAAGCTCCCGGCAGAGATTATTTTTTCGACTTGCACGCGGTGTAAGCTCCCGGCAGAGACTATTTTTTCGACTTGCACGCAGTGTAAGCTCCCGGCAGAGACTATTCCAGTCGTTACATCAGATGTAACGCCCGGAAATAAATTATTTCCAGTTCTTACACCGATGCAAATACCCAAATGCTCGATTTCGGCCTTGAAACATCTGATGAGAATAGACAAAATAGGCAACGAATGAGTATATAACTTTCTTTAACTACGCACGGACACAATTGTTATCCGGACACCCCCAGAGGCGAAATTAACTTTGCTTCCAAATCAATAAACAATGATATATGGAAAATAAAATGAAAGAATATCTTCCCAAAATAGAAATGGAGAAGATGAAAGCACTACTCGAAGTAGAAGAAAAGTATGGAAACGGACAGCTATCACTCGATGATGCCAGAAAAGAAATTGCCGAAAAGGTAGGCGTTGTGAAACCATATCATATAGCCTACGCCGAACAAAATCTGAAAGAAGAATCGGAAGACGAATGCATGCGTGAAAATATTACGAAACTGCTCGAATTGCTCGACGGATTCATGGATACATCTCGGCCCGACCTGCCGGACGACCATCCGATAATGCACTACTATAAAGAAAACGACGAGATGAAACAACTTCTCAAGTCGGTTGAAGATTTAGTGCAATATCCAGTAATCAAGAATCAATGGCTCGAACTTTACGACCGCATCAGGCAATACCCCATCCACTATGCACGCAAGCAGAATCAGCTTTACCCGCTTCTGGAAAAGAAAGGATTCAACCGACCAACAACAACAATGTGGAATTTCGACGACATGATTCGCGACCAAATCAAGGAATCCATCGTGCTACTCGAGAAGAACGATGAAGAATCGTTCATAAAACTGCAAAAAGAACTGGTAGAATATGCACGCGACCTGATACAAAAAGAAGAACAAATTCTCTATCCAACATCACTAGCGTTAATTTCGCCCGCCGAGTTTGAAGATATGAAATCGGGCGACCAGGAAATAGGTTTCGCCTTCTTCGACGTTGAACATAAAACAAACGAACCGAAAACAAACGCAGCACCGGATGGATTTGCCGACGAACTTCGAGAATTACTCTCAAAATATGGCTACGGTGCCGGACCACAACAAGAACTCGACGTGACAACTGGCAAACTCACACTCGAACAGATTAACCTTATATTCCAACATTTGCCAGTCGACATATCATACGTCGACGAAAACGAACTCGTAAAATTCTATTCCGACACAAACCATCGGATATTCCCAAGGTCGAAGAATGTCATCGGGCGAGAGGTCACCAACTGTCATCCACGCAAAAGCGTACACATAGTTCAGGAAATCGTCGAAAAATTCCGTAATGGCGAGCAAGATAAGGCCGAATTCTGGATTAACAAACCAGGACTGTTCATATACATTATATATATAGCCGTTCGCGATAAAAATGGGCGATTCCGCGGCATACTGGAAATGATGCAAGAATGTAACCACATCCGTTCGTTCGAAGGTTCGCAAACCCTCCTCACCTGGGCAGGAAAGAACGAGCAAGAGAACACCGAAGTCAAATCAGAATCAGATGAATCTGACACCCCTCTAACCATCACTCCCGAAACACGCCTGAAAGATATCTTCAGCAAACATCCCGAAGCCAAGAAAGCACTTGTTGAAAAATACCCCAAACTCAAAATGCTCAACTCGCCCCTAGGGAAGATAATGCTCCAACGCGCAACCATCAAAATGGCATCCCAGAACTCGGGAATAAGCCAGGAAGAACTAACGAAAACAATTCTAAATGCAATTGGAAGTTAGCTCGTTTGGCCCTCAGCCATAAACCAGTCACCCATTTGATGGGAAAAAGAAAAACATTATCTTTGCAAACATCAAGGCCACATGCTATTTCGGTGTAGTCTGGCAATGTTGAATACCGTATTTTTTTGTATCAATGTTGATTAAAGACTAAAGTGTGTGTGAAAATTTTGCCGAACGCATGTTGGCCTTGATTTTCTTCTTTCCAGCCACCTGTAACCACTAAGAATCCCAGAAATAAAAGTTTGGCCTATATACTTGTAAATAGTATCTTTGCAGCCGTTTAATATAAAAAAGGACTATCAAAACAAGTTGAATGAAGAATGACAAAATGAAGTTGAAATACCGCGTGAATGAACAAATTCACGTCAAGGAAGTTCGAGTGGTGACCGAAGAAGGGGCCGAGGTTATGCCAACGCGCAAAGCGATGGATATGGCACACAAAGAAGGTGTCGACCTCGTTGAAATATCTCCAAATGCACAGCCACCGGTTTGTCGTCTCATCGACTACTCAAAATTCCTCTACCAGCAAAAGAAACATCAAAAAGAGATGAAACAAAAGCAGGTTAAGCAGGAAGTAAAAGAAATCCGATTCGGCCCCCAGACCGACGAACACGATTATCAATTCAAACTGAAGCATGCACAGGAATTTCTTAGTCAGGGAAACAAAGTGCGAGCTTATGTTTTTTTTCGCGGACGTTCAATCCTATTCAAGGAACAAGGCGAAGTGCTTTTGCTTCGTTTCGCCAACGATTTGGAAGAACTGGCGAAAGTTGAACAACTGCCAAGGCTTGAAGGCAAAAAGATGTTCCTCTATCTCACGCCGAAGAAAGCCGGCGTAACCAAAAAGAGTCAACAACGGCGCGACCGAGAAGAAGCCCAAAACGAAGCTCGCGAAATTGCCGCCAGAGCCGAACAAGTAGAAAAAAGCGTAGACAATGGACTGTTTGCTAATATGAAGAACGGCGCCGATGTGCTAAGCAAACTTCAAATAGACAAAGAAGAAGAATAAATCCTCGTTTATTCAATGCGAGGTACTGTGCGTAACGTCCTGGTATATACGTTGCCACAGGTGAACATAAATAACAAATTAAATTTTTAAGAAAAATGCCAAAGTTGAAGACAAATTCCGGAGCAAAGAAAAGATTCAAGCTCACCGGTTCGGGTAAGATTAAACGCCATCGCGCTTACCACAGTCACATTCTGACTAAGAAGACAAAGAAACAGAAGAGAAACCTCGTTCATCAAACGATTGTTGATCGCAGTAATGTGAAGCAAGTTCGCGAATTACTGAATCTTCGTTAAATCTAATTTTAGTCGAACAACATTAAAAGGAACAGAAAACTATGCCAAGATCAGTAAATCATGTTGCTTCAAAAGCAAAGAGAACAAGAATTCTCAAGAAGACAAAGGGTTACTATGGTGCCCGCAAGAATGTCTGGACAGTAGCAAAGAATACCTACGAGAAAGGTCTCACCTATGCTTATCGCGACCGCCGAAACAAGAAACGCACATTCCGCGCATTGTGGATTCAGCGTATAAATGCTGCCGCTCGTCTCTACGAAATGAGCTACAGCCAGCTTATGGGCGCTCTTCATAAGGCCGGTATAGAGATTAATCGTAAGGTGCTTGCCGACCTCGCAATGAATAATCCGGAAGCATTCAAAGCAATTGTCGATAAGGTGAAATAAACTTATTCCATCCCCGTCCCACAGATAGGGCGAATAAATTTTTGGTAGGAGGTAAATGCTAATAGAAGTATTTACCTCCTACTTGCGTTTTGTTCGTAGCGCCTCGCCCCGCGCCCCGCGCCAACTCGGGCGATAGCTCGTATGTAGGGACAGACCCCGTGTCTGTCCGCCGCCCCCGTCCGACAAGGACTGCACAAATATCCGCCCCCTATATGCCGAAAATATGTCATGCCGCCGGTAAACCGAGAGGGCGATGGGGGTCGGACAGACACGGGGTCTGTCCCTACATGCGAGCTATCGCTCGAGTTGGCATAAAATAATAATCCGCGTCCCGACCGAACGCATTTTATCTCAAGATGCTACTTTTATTTTTATCCGATATTAGCTTTTGCGGAAAACAATAGCACTCTTCATCAAAAACGATAGTACTCTTCATCAAAAATGATAGTACCTTTCATATAAAGCGATAGTACTCTTCATCAAAAATGATAGCACCTTTCATCTAAAGTGATATTACCTTTTATCTAAAGCGATAGTACCCTTCATCAAAAACGATAGTACCTTTTGCCAAAAACGATAGTACTTTTTGATGAAAACGATAGTACTTTTTGGGTAAAACGATAGTACTTTTTTCGGCATTGATATAGTCTTTTTGTAATTAATTGTATATCAGGTGTTTAATAGCATCCTTTTGCGTGCCTTACAGGATGCTGATAAGTGCAGCTTTGTATGGTGGCTATTTCCATATAATTCTGTTGTTTTTATTTGTTCGATGCAAAGCTATCGTTCTGTGTCTTAGTGGCATCTTGTGGCGTCGATGCGCAGACAAAAGAGACACGAAAACTACAGGAAACAACTCGGACGGACAGTTTTTTCCGGTGGAAATATAACCGGAGGCAGATGGAGAACTCTACTTGGGCAATCGTTCAAGAATATCATATATTTTTCTTTCCTTTGCAAAGCATCAAAAAAATCAGTAACTAAACACATTAGCGATATGATGAACACCGAAGATAAGCAGTATTTATGTGGTTTGAAAAGAAAAGATTTTCAGACCACCATTCATGGTAGAACAACCGATTTGTTCATCCTCAAAAACAAACAAGGAGCCGAAATTGCACTCACAAACTATGGTGGAGCAATCGTGGCAATCATGATGCCCGACAGAAACGGACAAATGGCAAACATCATTCAGGGACACGACAATATCGATAACCTGATGAAATCGCCCGAACCCTATCTGTCGACCCTCATCGGGCGATACGGTAATCGAATTGCAAAAGGACGGTTCCAACTCAACGGAAAGGAATATAACATTGCAATAAACAACGGGCCCAACGCGCTCCACGGAGGAACAAAAGGATTCAATGCAAAGGTGTGGGATGCCACACAGGTGAACCAGCAAGCCGTGGTGCTGAAATACACATCGCCCTACGGCGAAGAAGGATTCACCGGCGAGCTCGAAGTGTGGGTGGCCTATACGCTCACCGACGAAAATGAATTTGTGATTAAATATTCAGCCAAAACAAATAAGAAAACAATCCTGAATCTCACCCATCATGGATTCTTCTCGCTAGCCGGAATAGCTAATCCCACACCGACAGTCGAGAACCAGATATGCCAGATAAACGCCGATTTCTATATCCCAATCGACGAAACCGGTATACCGACAGGCGAAATCCTCAAAGTGGAAAATACACCCATGGATTTCAGAACACCCAAAGCAATCGGGCAGGATATCGACTCCGACAATGAACAAACAAAACACGGCGCAGGATACGACCATTGCTTCGTGCTCAACAAACGTGAAGAAGGCGAATTCGCTTTCGCTGCTCGACTGAAAGACCCCGATAGCGGACGAACAATGGAAGTCTACACAACCGAGCCGGGAATGCAATTCTACACCGACAACTGGGCCGATGGTTACACCGGTCAGCACGGCGCAACATTCCCCCGTCGCAGTGCCGTCTGCTTTGAATGCCAACATTTCCCAGACAGTCCGAACCACCCCTATTTCCCATCGGTTGTTCTGGAACCGAAAACAGAATATACACAGAAAACTATCTATCGATTTGGCATCGAATAAATAACAAAAGGCACGGAGTTGAACAACGCAACACCGTGCCTTTTCATTAGATGTTCAAGAATAAACATCAAAATAAAATAATTCAAAATGAGCAACACCAAACAAAACGGAAGCATCATCGCCATCATCACGATGATGTTTCTTTATGCAATGATTTCTTTTGTTACCAATCTTGCCGCTCCTATCGGCGTGATTTGGAAAAACGCTTTCGGAGGCGCCAGTGCCAATACTGTGGGTATGCTTGGCAACGCAATGAACTTCCTGGCCTATGCTTTCATGGGCATTCCGGCAGGAAAGATGCTCTCTAGAGTGGGTTACAAACGAACAGCTCTAATTGGAATAGCTGTGGGCTTCTTCGGCGTTCTCACCCAGTTCTGCTCTGGTTTTTTGTCGAAGCAAAAACTGTAGGCTTTGTAATCTATCTGCTTGGCGCATTCATCTCAGGTTTCTGTGTATGCATGCTTAATACGGTTACTAATCCGATGCTCAATCTCATTGGCGGAGGTGGAAACCGTGGAAACCAACTCAACATGATTGGTGGAACGCTCAACTCATTAGCAGGAACTCTAACTCCGCTCTTTGTAGGCGCACTCATAGGACAGGTGACCAAGGAAACCTCGATGCTCGATGTGAATCCTGTGCTCTACATTGCAATGGGAGTGTTTGCAATGGCATTCATAATCCTAAGTTTCATACCAATCGAAGACCCCGCAATTGGTAAAACCGACTCCTCAACCGTTTTCGAACATTCGCCTTGGGCTTTCAGACACTTCGTGCTCGGCGTGATTGCAATATTTGTATATGTAGGCGTTGAAGTGGGAATTCCCGGAACGCTCATCTACTATTTATCCGACACCAAAGCCGATGGCGGAGGCTTGCCCATAATGACAGCCACAGCTATAGCCGGTTCGGTAGCCGCAACCTATTGGCTTCTGATGCTCGTGGGGCGATTCATAGCCGGATTTATAGCCGACAAAATCTCCAGTCGAACCATGATGCTCTGTACAACCATTATAGCAATTGCCTTGCTCGCCACTGCTATGATTCTTGGTAAAAGCATAGCCGTGTCAATGCCTGTCTTTACTGGTAAAGCATTCGAAATGGTGACGGTTCCGATATGTGCTCTCCTTTTCGTGCTCTGCGGACTCTGCACGAGTGTGATGTGGTCGTGTATATTCAATCTTGCAACCGAAGGACTTGGAAAATACACCGCATCGGCCTCCGGAATATTCATGATGATGGTAGTAGGAGGCGGTTTGCTTCCACTTCTCCAGAACTTCGTTGCCGACAATGCCGGTTACATGTTATCTTACATCGTACCTCTTGCCGGTGTAGTTTATATGTGTTTCTACGCACTCATAGGCAGCCGTAACGTGAACAAGAATATACCAGTTAATTAAATAAAATAGAAAGGAACAAACTTATGGATATTGAATTTGTAAGAAGCCGATTCATTAAGCACTTCGATGGTCAGACGGGCAACATTTATTTCTCGCCCGGAAGAATAAACCTTATCGGCGAACATACCGACTACAATGGCGGATTCGTCTTCCCCGGAGCAATCGACAAAGGAATAATGGCCGAAGTTCGCCCAAACGGAACCGACACAATCATGTGCTATTCCATCGATATGAAAGACCGCGTCGAGTTCAAGGTTAACGACCCCGACGGTCCCCGCACCACCTGGGCACGCTTCATTTATGGTATGGTACAAGAATTCAAGCAACTTGGTGTTCAAGTTGGCGGATTCAACATAGCCTTCGCCGGCGATGTGCCCCTAGGTGCAGGCATGAGCTCATCGGCCGCCATGGAAAGCTGCTTTGGATGTGCACTTAACGACCTCTTCGCCAACAACGAAATATCAAAATGGGATATCGTGCTGGCCGGTCAAGCAACCGAACACAAATACATTGGAGTGAACTGCGGCATAATGGACCAATTCGCGAGCGTTTTTGGACAGGAAGGAAAACTTATGAGACTCGACTGCCGCAGTCGCGAGTTTGAATATTTCCCATTCGAACCGAAAGACCACACCCTCGTGCTCATTAACTCCAAAGTGAAACACGAACTCGTAGGCAGTCCCTACAACGACCGCCGCCGGAGTTGTGAAAACGTTGTGTCGGCACTCGCCGAACACTTCCCCGGAAAACACTTTGAAACCCTTCGCGATGCTGAACCTGACGAACTGCTCGCTGTTGAAAACGAAGTGAGTACGGAAGACTATCGCCGCGCACATTTCGTCCTCGGTGAAAAAGAAAGAGTACTCGCCGTTTGCGACGCCCTAAACCACGGAGACTACGAAACCGTGGGACGAATGATGTACGAAACTCACGAAGGCTTGAGCAAAGAGTACGAAGTGAGCTGCGAAGAACTCGACTATCTCAACCAGCTCGCCCGCGAAGCAGGCGTAACCGGCTCCCGCATTATGGGCGGCGGTTTTGGTGGATGTACTATCAACCTAGTTAGCAATGACGTTTACGATGACTTTATCTCTACAGCCATAGCCAAATTCAAATCCCGATACGGCCACGCTCCCGAAGTCTATCCCGTCGTAATCAGCGCAGGATCCCACAAAGTGTGCTAGCATCTGATAACCATTTAGGTCTATAACGAATCGTATAGGTTCCCTAACTTCTCCTCTGCTTTCAGCAAACATTATTATACACTGAGAAAGAGCCATACAATTAGTTATAGACCTGTTTCAAGTCTTGCACCGAGTGCAACTCCCGGGACAGAGACTCTCTTTCCGACCGTTACCACCGGATGCAATCTCCGAAATCCCCGATTTCAATAGTAATTGCCGAGAGGAATTAAAAAAGATGTATTTTTGCCAAGGCAATTTCAATATAGCTTAAACCTGAATCTCCTTAATGTTAGGGATTACAAAGGCCGATAATATCACGAATAGCACAATCACTAAAAACAGTGCAAGTGCTTTATACTTACAACTAAGTATTGAGGGCCCAGGTTGAACTGATTACTTTTGCCGCGTGGAAAATCATCCGCTGCGACTCATACAAAAACGAGAAACAAAAGAGACGTAATTTTATTTATCAACTTATCAATTTTAAAAACAACAAATCATGAGAAAAGAATGGAGAGGCTTCACAGGCACAAAATGGCTTGATGAAGTAAACATGCGTGATTTTATTCAGAACAACTACACCGTCTACGATGGAGATGAGAAGTTCCTGGCCGGTCCAACCGCTTCGACCGAGAAACTTTGGGGAATGCTCAAAGAACTACAGAAGCAAGAAAGAGCAAAAGGCGGAGTGCTTGACATGGAAACCGAAATTGTTTCCAGTATGACAGCCTATGGCCCAGCTTACATCGGCGAGGGAACAAAAGAACTCGAAAAAGTTGTAGGCCTGCAAACCGACAAACCTCTCAAACGTGCATTCATGCCCTATGGAGGCATCAAAATGGCCGAACAGGCATGCACAACCTACGGATACAAACCGTCAGAAAAACTCCACGAAATATTCACGAAATATTGCAAAACACATAACGATGGAGTGTTCGATGCCTACACCGAGGAGATGAAGATTGTTCGTCACAACCACATTCTCACCGGACTGCCCGATACTTACGGACGCGGAAGAATCGTGGGCGACTATCGTCGTGTTGCGCTTTATGGCGTTGACTTCCTCATCGAAGAAAAGAAAAAAGACCTGCTCAACTGCGGTTGCGGTGAAATGACAGAATATGTAATTCGCCTACGCGAGGAAATCTCGATGCAGATTCGCGCTCTTGAGGAAATGAAAGAAATGGCCAAAATCTATGGCTACGACATCTCACAACCAGCCAACAATGCCCGCGAGGCTGTTCAGTGGCTTTACTTCGGCTATCTGGCAGCCATCAAAACACAAAACGGAGCAGCGATGTCGGTTGGGCGCGTATCTACATTCCTCGACATATATATTCAGCGCGATTTCGCCGAAGGCACACTTACCGAAGAAGAAGCTCAAGAGCTAATCGACCACATCGTAATGAAGTTCCGCATGGTTAAGTTCGCTCGCATACCTTCGTACAACCAGCTGTTCTCGGGCGACCCCGTTTGGGCTACACTTGAAGTAGGCGGAATGGGAATGGACGGTCGCTCAATGGTTACAAAGAACGATTTTCGATTCCTGCACACGCTCGAAAACATGGGCCCATCGCCCGAACCTAACCTCACGGTTCTCTATAGTTCACGTCTGCCCGAAGCATTCAAGCACTACGCTGCTAAGATTTCGATTATCACAAGCTCCATCCAGTACGAAAACGACGACGTTATGCGTCCAATCTGGGGTGACGACTATTCGATTTGCTGCTGTGTTTCGGCCACTCAAACCGGTAAGGAAATGCAATTCTTCGGTGCCCGTGCCAACCTTGCAAAGTGCGTTCTCTACGCCATCAGCGGTGGTGTAGACGGCAAAACTCGCGAACAATGCGGCCCAGCTCTTCGTCCAATCGAAGGCGACGTTGTAACCTACGACGAGTTCATACCGCGCTTTATGAACATGATGGAATGGCTGGCCGACATCTATGTGAACACGCTGAACCTGATTCACTACATGCACGATAAGTATTTCTACGAGGCTGCCGAACTTGCGCTTATCGACACCGACCTGCGTCGCACGTTCGCAACCGGTATCGCCGGATTCAGTCACGTTGTCGACTCTATCAGCGCAATCAAATACGCAAAGGTTAACATCGTTCGCGACGAAACCGGATTCCCGCTCGAGTTCAAAACCGAGGGCGATTTCCCACGCTACGGTAACGACGACGACCGTGCCGACGACATCGCAGTTTGGCTGCTCAAAACGTTCATGACAATGATTCGCAAGCACAACACATATCGCAACTCCGAGCCTACAACAAGTATTCTCACAATCACCTCGAACGTGGTTTACGGAAAATACACCGGCAATCTGCCGACGGTCGCCCAGCCGCTACTCCACTCTCTCCTGGTGCCAACCCATCGTACGGTGCCGAGAAAAATGGCTTGCTGGCATCGCTCAACTCGGTTGCCAAGTTGCCTTACGAATATGCACTCGACGGAATTTCGAACACCCAAACCATCAGTCCCGACACCCTCGGTCATAACGACGAAGAACGTACGAAAACACTCGTGGGCGTGATGGACGGATATTTCGACCGCGGAGCACACCACCTAAACGTGAATGTGTTCGGTGTAGACAAGCTCGTTGACGCTATGGAGCATCCCGAGAAAGAGGAATATGCAAACTTTACCATCCGCGTAAGTGGATACGCAGTGAAGTTCATCGACCTTACTCGCGAACAGCAGCTCGACGTTATCGCCCGTCAGTCGCACGAAAAGATGTAATCCATCTTAAATCGAGATAATAATCATACCATAGGGACGCCCCCACAACACGGCGTCCCTATTTTCATACCCACAAAAACATTAATGGAAAAAAAAGAAATACTCGGCCGAATACATTCCTTCGAATCGTTCGGTTCTGTCGACGGCCCCGGCATACGCTTCATCATCTTCCTTAAAGGATGTACCATGCGATGCCGCTACTGTCACAACCCCGACACATGGGATACACAATCCGATGACCTCTGCACACCTGATGAAGTGCTCGCCAAAGCCCTGAACTATCGAAGCTATTGGGGAAAAGACGGCGGCATAACCGTTAGCGGAGGCGAAGCTCTCATACAAATCGATTTTGTCATCGAACTCTTCCGCAAAGCCAAAGCACTCGGCGTAAACACCTGTCTTGACACAGCTGCCCAACCATTCACCCGTCGCGAACCATTCTTCTCGAAATTCGAAGAACTCATGCGCTACACCGACTTAATACTTTTCGATATAAAACACATCGACTCACACGAACACAAACAACTCACCGGCTGGGGAAATGAAAATATATTAGATTGTGCACGCTATCTTTCCGACATCAATAAACCCGTGTGGATTCGTCACGTTCTCGTTCCCGGTCTAACCGACAACGACGACGCCCTCCTCCGCCTGCACGAATTTCTAACAACCCTTCGCAACGTGAAACGCATCGAAGTACTACCATATCATTCACTAGGCGTATTCAAATGGAAAAAACTCGGAATCCCTTACACACTTGACGGCGTCTCACCACCCACGAAAGAACGAATCCAAAATGCCCAGCGCATCTTGAATTGCCAGGACCTTGAAAACTAAAAGGAGAAATAAATCCTCTCCCATCAATTAATAGGATTATATCAACGGCGTCGCAGAACTTATATCATCGTTTGTGACGTCGTACTACCATATATCTTGGCATCTAAGCCGTGAATATTTCAAGAACAAGAGTTTCGCTCCGGCGCGAAACAGTGAAAATCGAAAAAATAGCCTGTCGCTCCAGCGCGAAAGCCGGAAAATCAAAAAAACATGGCTTCGCTCCGGCGCGAAATAGCAAAAATTGAAAAAGTAGCCTGTCGCTCCAGCGCGAAAGCCAGAAAATCAAAAAAACACAGCTTCGCTCCGGCGCGAAACAGTAAAAATTAAAAAATCACTTCGTCGCTCCAGCGCGAATCTTAGATTTTTATTGTTTCATGGCATAGAGTCCAGAATTTTTAGAGACAGGAAACCTGATATTAGAAAAGATATTCTGTAAGATTTTGCAGAAGATTCTTCTTACTTCTTAATGATATTTTTAACACCTTCGTCTAGCCACCTTTTTGTATGTTCCCATAGCCGGCAAAAAGTAATAGTAACCTTTGGCAGAAGAAAAAAATAAATTATCTTTGCATTCGCAATTTTGAAATAGAGTTAATCTGTTGAGAAATTAGCGGGGTGTAGCGCAGCCCGGTAGCGCTCCTGGTTTGGGACCAGGCGGTCGCAGGTTCGAATCCTGTCGCCCCGACGATAAGACTTAGTGGAGTTTTCAATGCGGCAATAGCTCAGTTGGTAGAGCGCGACCTTGCCAAGGTCGAGGTCGCGGGTTCGAGCCCCGTTTGCCGCTCTTTTTGTTTGACATTCTGTAATAAGTAAGCTCTAGGAAATCTTTCCGATAAATCTAGATTTGCCCAGGTGGCGGAATTGGTAGACGCGCACGTTTCAGGTGCGTGTGTTTCACGACGTGCAGGTTCGAGTCCTGTTCTGGGCACAAGCTTATTCAGAGACAATAATTTTTTGTTGGAGAGGTGGCGGAATTGGTAGACGCGCTACTTTGAGGGGGTAGTGAAAATTGTTTCGTGGGAGTTCGAGTCTCCTCCTCTTCACAATTAATTATAGAGTTTTTCTTATGCGGCAATAGCTCAGTTGGTAGAGCGCGACCTTGCCAAGGTCGAGGTCGCGGGTTCGAGCCCCGTTTGCCGCTCTTTTTTAGAGAAACATATTAACGCATCCAAATGAATTTATATTTAAGATTCTTCGACCACGAGATATTAGCTCATAGCGTCGACGAAGCCATTGACTTTTTAGTTTCTATTCCCGATATCCAGATGACACAAGATTTGGAGGCAGACATTAGGGAATATGTAGAAAGTGATGTCTTCTATCCGAAGCGATATAAAGTGCGTCCACGTATTTATTTCATTATAATTAAAACCGAGGCTGCAACGATGCTTGATTTCAAACAGAAAAAAGCATTGCGTAGTGGAAATGATTTCGTTCAACGCAAAGAAAACCCCTCTATTATGCATCTAAACCAAGAAAGAGAAGGATGGTATGAAGGAACATTGAATTTCAAACGAGTTGTTCTGATTCCATCAACCGGCAAGCACGAATATCGAGATACTCTTTTTGTTGCAAACTGCAAGGCTTTATCCGGCGCCGATTGCTATAGTCGAATTGTAGATTATCTGCGAGAAAGAGTTGATAGCCGTAGCCAATTCCCATCAGCAAAGGGAAAAAACTTCAATTTTAGATATCTTGGGATGTGGAGATAATCACATTCAGTGAGTCTTTTTTTGATGTTTGAGCAATGAACAAAGTAATGCTGATTGGGAATGTCGGCAAAGAGCCTGAGATTAGATATTTCGAATCCGACCAATGCGTTGCCTCCTTCAGTTTAGCCACAACAGAACGAGGTTATGTTCTACCGAATGGCACTCAAGTACCCGACCATACCGATTGGCATAATATAGTCCTGTTTAAAGGACTGGCTAAATACACTGAGAAATACATTCATAAAGGTGATAAGTTATATATCGAGGGACGTTTGCGTTATCGTAATTACGACGATAAGAAAGGTATTCGACACGCATTGACCGAGATATATGCCGACAATTTAGAATGGTTAGCCCAATCCAGACGTACGGAAAACACCACTGCAAATACTGCACAAACAGAAACAACCGGAGAAGAAACCGACGCTAAATTGCCATTCTAAAAATGCACGAACTACTACTTGACCTTTCATCCTACATTGAATTTCAACAGCCAACAATTGGTGTTATAATATCGGCATTGCTATCGGCCGTATTGTTATTCCTGTCAGGATTCGCAAGCGGGTCGGAGATAGCATTCTTTAGTCTATCGCCTAACGACCTCGACCAACTCGACCCAAACAAAAGGGTAGCCGACAAAAACATACAGCTTCTCCGTGAAGACAGCGAACGCACCCTTGCAACAATTCTCATAACAAACAATCTTGTCAACGTCACGATAATAATGCTCTCGAACTATGTGCTCACAAACCTAGTTCGATTCAAAGCCGAATGGCTAGAGTTTCTCTGTATAACCGTTCTGTTAACATTTCTTTTGCTGCTTTTCGGCGAAATTATGCCTAAAGTTTACAGTCGACAAAACCCGCTCAAATTCTGCCGAGGCGCTGCAAAAAGCATAATATTCCTCAGACGTCTCTTTTGGTATCTCGAAAATATTCTTCTCAAAAGTGGGGCATTTGCCGAGCGAGTGGTTCAAAAAGAAAATCGGCAACTATCTGTCGACGATCTCGAACAGGCCCTCGAACTCACCAATCAAAACGAAATTAAGGATGAACAGAAAATGCTCCGAGGAATAATCAGATTCAGCGACGAAACGGCAAGAGAAATCATGACCTCCAGGCAGGATATAGTGGACCTCGACATAAAAAGCAAATATGAAGATGTGCTTCAATGCATTGTTGAAAACAACTATTCGCGCATCCCAATTTATCAAGACAACCAAGACAACATCCGTGGCATACTCTACATTAAAGACCTGTTGCCTTACCTTTCGAAAACAACCAATTTCAGGTGGCAAAGTCTCATACGTCCACCATATTTCGTACCGGAAACAAAAAAAATCGACGACCTCCTGCGCGAATTTCAAAACAACAGAGTGCACATTGCAGTCGTTGTTGACGAATTTGGAGGGACAAGTGGAATTGTGACTATGGAAGATATACTTGAAGAAATCGTTGGAGAAATAAACGATGAATACGACGAGGAAGAAAAATACTACTCCAAACTAAACTACAACACCTACCTCTTCGAAGGCAAAACACTCCTGAGTGACTTCACAAGAATCATCGGAACGCCCGACGATGAATTTATCGACATTGAAGGTGACGCTGATTCACTCGCCGGACTGATTCTTGAAATAAAAGGCGACTTCCCAAGCATACACGAAAAAATAAACTACCGAAACTACACCTTTGAAATCATCGCCATCGAAGAAAGAAGAATAAGTAAAATAAAAGTCACCATAAATGAGCCGAATCATCATAAAACAGATAACTGATAACGGAACAAAACTCGGAATAATTAAAATCTCGAACGGCCGACAAGCCGAACAACAAGCCGAGAAACAACTCCTCCATGTAATGCTCGGCAAAGACGTTGAGTTAACCCACGGCCCCGACGGCGAACCCATCATTCCCGGCAATAACATAAGCATTTCGCACACTAAAGGGCACCTAGCCATAATTCTCTCTCCGACACATCATGTGGGAATCGACATTGAATATCGCTCTGAACGCATCCGTCGCATCGCCCACCGATTTCTGCGCATAGACGAACCTTTCAAAACAATCAACGACCTCCTTGCAGCATGGTGTGCCAAGGAAGCGCTATTTAAACTACACCATAAAGCCAAATTAACTTATCAAGAAATGAAAATTGTCCCCTCCGAGCGCATTGCTATCGACACACGTCATAAAACCGTGACCCCCTACACCATCAAAACAACCCGAGAATACACACTCCTCTACATGCTTGAGTAACATAAAAGCCGAGTCTGGGCCGGAATATAGGGTAGGGGGAGAATTAATCTAGAAAACCTTGATGCTTGAGGGCAGAGATGAGTGTAGCAGAAATATGCTCGTTGTCGGCTCGGGTGTAGCGAATGTCGGTGAAAACTTGCGCTAGAGTTTCTTTGTTGTTTATCTCGACAAACTGGCGGTTGGCGGGTAAGGATTCCTTTTCGGCATAGAACCGGTCGATGAGCTCGGGAGTGTAATCGCAATAGGTTTCGGAGTGGATGATACTTTCAATCGGCAAACGTTCAGACTGGTCGGGAGATTCGGCAGGCCAGCGAGGGTTATTGTTCCTACGGGCATAACGAGTCGGGGCAGAGCAAGGGTTTCAACAATCGAGAGCGGATTGTAGAATGTTGTGCCGAGGAAGCAGGTGCCTAGACCCTTTTCTTCAGCCAGATTGCAGAATGTTTGGCAATAGAGTAGGGCGTCGGCGGCAGCGTTGACAAATGATAGGAAATTGTTGTAGCCCGGATTTCCTTTGCGCTGATGGGCCCAAAGTGTTGTACGGCGGGAGTCGGCGCAAAAAGTGAGCACAACCGGTGCCGATTCAACCATGGGCTGGTTGAAATGAGCCGGGGCAAGGCGACGTTTCATCTCCGAATTTCGGCTAATTACAACCGAATAGAGTTGTAAATTTCCCATTGTGGGTGTACGTTCGGCTTCAGTGAGAAGTTGGGTGAGAAATGTTTCTGAGATATCTTCGGATGAATATTTTCGAATGGTTCGGCGTTGTTTCAAGTTGTTCATATAAGCATATTTTTGTTTATTGACGAAAGTCTATTAAGAAAGAAGAGGATGTGTCTGGCTTTTTGCGGACACACCCTCTTTTTATTATGCCAGGGAAGAGATTTATTCTTGCGAATTGAGTTCATCTTGCTTAGGCATAAAAATTTCTTCGAAATCGGTTATACCAGCCGAGATGAGGATGTTGTACCATTGAATGAGCTTTTTGATGTCGCTGTTGTGAACGCGGTCGCGGTCGTAGTTCGGGACTATTTCGGCAAAATAGTTGTGCAGTTCGGTGGCCGATGCTTTGCGCCAGTTGAGCGATGCTGGTTGGGATGATTCTTTGTTGCGTAGCTTGATGAGCACTTCTCCGAGGCGTATATCGTCGTCGGTGGTGAACATGGTGATGTCGCCAAGACTGGTTACACGGTCGGTTGCGAAGGCCGGTTGCCTACGGTGTGTTTCGTCGAGCGCTTCAACGATTAGGTTTGCTTTTCCTCGGCTGACGAGTTTAAATAGCCCGGGCTTTCCGGCAATTGAAAGGATAGTTTCTGACATGTTGTGTTTATTTTTTATTTAATAATTCATTTTCTTCGAGTGTTTGGAGTAGTTGGTCGAGCTGTCGGTTGATATCGTGCTGGCCGTCGTTTATGATTTCATAATTACTTCGGCTTATGATTTCGGCTTGAGACATTTGTCTATCGACCATTTCTTTGCTTGCTCGGGGGTAATGTTGTCGCGTTTAACTATGCGCTCTATGCGCAGTGGGGTGGGGGCGGTGACGCAGACAACAAAATGGATTGGGGTGCGACTGATGAAGTTGCTGTCGAAGAGGATTGCGCTTTCGAGCCAATCGAACCCGGATGTTTCGAAATCGCGGGCTACGGCGGGGTGGATGATGTCGTCGACGGCGCGGGCGTACCTGCTGTTTTCGAGAATGAAGCTGGCAAGAATCTTCTTTTGCAATTGGTTGTTTCGGTAAAGTTCCGGCCCCACGAGCTTGCTTAGCTGTAGTTGCATTTGGGGCGATGTGCGTAGAAGTTGTTTGGCAGCTTCGTCGCAGTTGTAGACCTTTATTCCTCGCTTGGCGAGATGTTGGCAAATGAAGCTTTTTCCGCTTCCGATTCCTCCTGTTATGGCTATTTTCATCTTTGTTCGATGATGTAGTCTATGTAGTTTGTTGCTAGTCGGGCATTTCGTACTCCGTTTGGTGTGGCGAGTAGATATAAGCGGCATTTTTCGGTATGTCGGGTCATGACTTCGTTGTAGTCGACAACGACTTTGAATCCGGTTGGTAGGAGTTCTTTTGTTGTGAGGTCTTTCGGGAGGGTTCTCAACCTCTGTGCTCCTACAACGAAGCTCACTGTTATTTTCCCGGGGAATGTTCGCAACACTTTATTTTCGGGTACGTTTGTTGGTTCTATGGGCACTTCTACTTTTTCTTCGGTGAGCACGTCGGGGAAGAGTTTTATTTTCACTTGTGCCGGAACGAATTTAGCCTTGGCTATCTTGGCCAGATTTACGGTTATTTCCTTGGGTTCTGTGAAGTTACCGACATTGAGTTTCTCTGTTTGTGCTTTATGGATGCTGTCGAGAACTTTTTTGGTGGCGTAGACAACGACACTATCGGGCGTGAACTCGGTATGCGCCAGATAGTAGCTGTTGCCGGGGTCTATGTTGCCAAGCATCTGTACGGGTACTTTCTTGCACTGTCCGAAGTTAAATGTAAACACTAGGTCGTCTGACTTTACGCTTGTAATCTTCGAGCTTTTGAATAGTTGTTGGTTGATTTGGCGTTGCACATCGGCAATGGGAATTGTTCCTGCGCCTTTATTGTCGCTGTAGGTATTGTAGTCGAAGAATATTGGATGGTTGAGTTGTTGTCCGAGTTGATAGAGGATAACCATGTAGCCTTTGTCGCGCACGGTGAAGTGTATTGTGGAATCTATTTCGCTTGTGATGACTACGTTTTTCGGCACTCCGATGAGGCGAATGTCAATTGAGAATTCTTTCTCGTATGTTTCGTCCAAGGTCATCGTAAGCCAGAAGAGTCCACTGAGAGCGAGGAAGAACAAAAAAATCAGAAACTCCTTGTTGATAATTTTCGACAAGAAGTTTCTGAATTGTTTGGGTGTTTGCAACACGTTGCGAACCATCATCGATTTTCTTTTCTTACTTGGCTTGCTGTTGTTGTGCTGATGATTGTGCATCGGCAAAAACGGTGTTCTTGTCTACCGTGATAACAACGCCGCGTGCTATTTCAACTTCTACTTTGTTTGTTGTGAGGTCTATTCGTTTCACGGTTCCGAATATTCCGCCTCCTGTTACAACGGGCGAGCCTTCTTGGAGTGAGTTCTGGAAAGCGCGAATTTGTTTTTGTTTCTTTTGTTGCGGACGAATCATGAAGAGCCACATAACAACGAATATGGCTACCATCATGAATATCATCGGAAGCGGACTTCCTTGTCCTGCGGCCTGTGCGGCCAGAAAAATTGCTGTGTTCATTTCTTTTATATGTTTGTTTTGTTATTTTTTTCTTCTTGGTGTTCTGGGTGTTTTTTGTCTTGCTTTTTGCGTGTGTTGGGTTCTGGAAGTTGCTTAAACAGTTTGCTGGTTTCGATGAGATAGCGTGCAATAGAGTCAAGCATTCCGTTGATGTAGTTTCCGCTTCGAGGTGTACTGTAGAGTTTTGCCAGGTCGACATATTCGTTGATTGTCACCATGATTGGAATGTTGGGGAAATTGAGCATTTCGGCGATTGCAATCTGCATGATGATTACGTCCATATAAGCAAGTCGGGAGAAATCCCAGTTGCGACTCGTATCGCGCATGTAGCGTTGATAGGTTTCGGAGTTGAGGATGCTTGAGCGGAATAGTTTTATTGCGAAGTCGCGGTCTTCCTCGTCTCTGTATTCGGGCAGCAGTTCCTGATCGGCTTTGTTTGCCGGGTCGAACCGTTTTATGGTTTTGAGCACGAATGTATCTACTACTTCTTTGTCGTCGTTCCAATAGAGACTTTTTTCTTCGAGCAGCAAGTCGAGGTCTTCGTTTTCCTGAATGAGTGTGCGATAGATTTTGCGCCATAGTTCGCGGTCGGCGTTGTAGGAATCTTCTGTGCTTTCCATGTAATCCTTGTAGATTGTGCTTTGTTCTATTTGGTTGCACAGTTTTCGAACGGTTTCGATGTCGTCGGCCCAATGTTGTTTTTGATTTTCGAGGAAGGTATTGAGTTGTTTGTTTTCTTCGAGTTGTGCGGCAAATTTGTTGTTCACGAATTTCGATGATGGGGCTTCGGTTGCTTCGCGTTCGGCCTTTGCTGTGAGAATTTCGACACGTCTTTGCTCCTCTTGTGTTATTGCTGGAATAAGCGCGAGAAGATAATTATAAAGTGCATATGCTTTCGACAGACTATAGAGGAGTTCTTTTTCTGCGTTATCCATATTTCGGTTGCCGTTTTGATAGTATGCGTAGGTTAACTGTAGAACCTTTATCCGAATTAAATCTCTATTTATCATAGCGTGTCTTAATGTTGTTTTTCTTTCTAAATCTTTGATGTGCAAATGTAAATAAATTCCCTCGGGCGTACAAAGCACCCGTTTGTTTTTAGGGTTTTCGAGGATGTCGGAGCTTTCCCTCACGGGGGAAGAGCATATTTTTCCTCATATGGCATTTCCCTCATGAGGGAAGAATAGTTTTTTTCTCAGGTAGTGTTTCCCTCGTGGGGGAAGAGTATCTTTTTTCTCAGGTGGTATTTCCCTCGTGGGGGAAGAATAGTTTTTTTCTCAGGTAGCGTTTCCCTCGCGGGGGAAGAAGCAGACTAGGATTCGAACATCGATTTGATATTATGATTTAGCTCGACGGATGAAATGGGATGCAGTTTTCCATTTTTTATTTCGAAGAGTTTATCGGCGAAACGAGCAGCGAGTTCGAGGTCGTGGGTTGAGAGGATTATTAGTTTATTGTTTTGGGAGGTTAATGTGTTGAGCAATCTGAAAAGTTCTATTCGCGAGTGATAGTCGAGGAAAGCCGTTGGTTCGTCAAGCAATATTATGGGTGTTTGCTGTGCGAGTGTTCGGGCAATCATTGTTTTTTGCAGTTCGCCGTCGGAAAGGGTGCTCAAACGACGTGATGCCAGATTTTCGATGCCCGTAATTGCCAAGGTTGGGCTATGATTCGAGTGTCGTGAGAGGTGAGTTTTCCGAAGAATCCGGTGTAAGGCGTTCTACCTAGTCCAACGGTTTCGTGTACGGTTAGATGTTCAATATCGGTTCGTCCGGTGAGCACTATCCCGATGAGACGGGCTCGTTGATGTTGCGAAAGTTGGGCGATGTCGTGCCCGTTTATTGAGAGTTCTCCGCTCCGTCGCGGCACGAATCCGGCAATGGTTTTCAGTAGGGTTGATTTACCAGCGCCGTTCTGTCCGACGAGGCATGTGAACTGGCCTTGACTAATAGTTGCGTTGATGCCCGACAGGATTGGCTGATGACCGCGATAACCTATCGACAGGTTGGAGAGGGTTATGTTCATTGGTTAATCGTTGAACTGTTCTACCCAGCTTAGGAAATTGTATTTCCACAGTCGGCATTCCTCTGTGCGAGCGTTTTCCATAACGCCGAAACCGTGGCCGCCCGTGGTGAAACGAATGTACAGGTGGTTTATGCCTCGGGCACTGAGGGCTTGTTCAAGTAGCTCGGAGTTCATGGGATGAACAACACGGTCGTCAAGGCAGTTGGAGATGAACATTGGCGGACAATCGGCCGGTACGTGGAGTTCGAGCGACAAGGAATCGCGCATCGCCTTGTTGTTCTTCCCCCATTCCCCCAGTAAACCTTTCCGCGAACGCTTATGAACATATCGCTTGTCGGTGAGTGTCACGACTGGATAAATTGCTGCCACAAAGTCGGGCCGCAGCGACACTCGGGGCTGTATGCCCAGCGGAGCGAGGAAGTTTGTTGCATGGAACTCGGCAGCGGCAACGGCCAAATGTCCACCAGCCGAAAAGCCCATCACGCCAACCTTTGAAGGTGAGATGTTAAATCGTTCGGCCTGCTCGCGCACAATTTGTAATGCACGCTGGATGTCGCGAAACATGTCGGGTTGCCGAACGCCTCGGAAGAGTAGCCGCGAGTGGGTTATGAAAGGCCATACGCCTACCGTACGATATTCCAGCACAAAGGCTGCGATGCCGTTAGATTGGAGCCATCGGGCCACATCGTGTCCTTCGATTTTCCGGTCGAGCCAGTGATAGCTTCCGCCCGGGCACACAATTACGGCCATATTTTTCCGTCCTTCAGAAGGCAGATAAGGCGTGAGTAGAACACGTGGAGCGCGTTCGGCAGTCCCGTCCCATATCCTGATTTGTGCTTGGGCTGAAAGGGTCAAAGTCGCTATAAAAAGCAAGCATAGAACTTTCTTCATGGTTGCATCTGATTGACAATTTTGTTTGCACCTACGATGGCTTCGGCGGTGGTGATGGCCGAAAGCGGAACTCCGCAAATACCGTGTAAGCCTACGTTTTGTCCTGTTAGGAGGAGATTAGGAATCTTGGTTACCACGGGTACTTGGGTGAGAATGATGTTGTGGCAATCTTTGGCGTAGCCGTAGAGCGAGCCATTCGGGGTATGGAAATAGTCGCGTACGGTTAGCGGACTGGCGGCGTGTACTCGTTTCAGCGCTGGGCGGAAGTTGGGGTAACATTTTTCCATAAGGCAAATAATGTCCTCACATCGGGCTGCTTTCCATGTCTCATATTCTACTCCGCGCCGCCCTGTTCTTGTATCGGCCCATTGCTCTACGGCTTGATAAGGCATTATGCAGTTTATAATCATGTGTGAAGCGAAGGAACCTTGCTTGGCTGTAGCGGGAGTCATATACATGAATCCGGCCGGCCAGCTGGCCTCGTCATACTGAGCGAGATTCCAGATATTGTCGTAATCGCGTTCGTAGTAGCACGTGTGGTTTATGTAGGGGAACGTTTCGTCGCGGAATTCGATGAAGAGTGTGAATGCCGAGTAGGTATTCGGAATGTTTTTAAGGCGGTTCTGATAGGCCTTGGGGAATGCGCCGGGAGTAATGATTCTAAAGAGTTCGGAGGGGTGTATGGCGGCAATGTATTTCTGGGCTGTATGGACCGTACCATCAATGGTTACGACTCTCTGCACTTTGTGCTCGGCAACCTCGATACTCTCCACAGGAGCATTACCAACTACTTCGCCGCCGGCTCGAATGATTACGTCCTTGAGAGCCTCGGCCAGCTGCAAACTTCCACCCTCGAATCGTGATGGCCCGTCGATGTAGAGCACGTTGATGAGAGCGTGGATATAGGCTGGCGTCTTACCTTTTACACCGCCGTACATAGGGTTCATGTAGGCAGCAGATTGCGCAACCTGGGGTCGGAGATGTAGTGGGAAATAAGTTCGTCGGCCGACCAAAGGAAATGCTCGCTGTGTTGCGGCAGACCGGTGCTAGAAGGCCTAAGATAGAATGCATCCACCTCGTTGGCTATATTGTAGAGTGCGTCAACATATTCATGAAGCTTACTCTGCTGATGCGGAAAGTGTTCAGCCAAACTCTGGACGAAGGCGTTACGTCCTGAAGCTATGCGATATGTTTTGCCGTCACTGGCACAGGTTATTTCATCCATGCAATCGGCATCGAGGTGACGTATGGCTAAGTTCTCCATGATTCCCAGATGGGAACATATCCTCCGTAGCGTTCCTCCCTCGCGGAATCCTCCGAGGATGTGCATGCCAGTTTCGAACTCTACGTTGCCGCGACGAAAAGTTTGCAGTCCACCGCCAATCGTTGCATTCTTTTCGAGCACTTTGACGACAAGTCCTTCGTGTGCCAGCAAAGCTCCGGTGAAGAGTCCGCCAAGTCCGCCGCCTATGATGATTACGTCTTGATTCATTCGTTGATTTGCCTGTAGATGGTTTCGGCCGAGAGTAGTTCGCTGCACGTAACGATGGTGCCGACGAGTACTCCGAGCATACCGTGTGAATTGATATTCTGCCCGGTGAGCAGTAGATTCGGAATCTTCGTTTTGTGCTGCACGTGACATGCGGCTGCTTTATTGATGTCTTTGCCCACGCCATACATCGAGCCGCCTTCGGTTCCGGTGTAATCGAGATAGGTTAGAGGCGTGGAAGTCCAATAGTTTTCGATTGCGTCCTTCAGTCCCGGGCACTGTTTGTCGGCCTCTGCAATTAGGTGTTCTGCTTTCTCACGTTTAAAAGTCTCATAGGCTTCGCCACGCTGACCGATACAAGTGCCGGCCCATTGAGCTACATCTCCAAAGCGCATGTAGCTCAACAGTTCGCCACACTCGGCGTAAATCGGTGGCTTTTCTGTAACAAGACGTGGACACATGTGCATGTATAGAAATCCACGTGGCCAGTCGGCGTCGGTGTATCGTTCGCAATCCCATGGCGAAGAGGTGCGATAGCCGTAGAAGTTATGATTGATATATTGCATTTTTTCGGGACGAAACTTCATATAAACAGCGAATCCGCCGGTTGTGTTCGGCAAATTTAGCAAGCGTGCTTTGTAGGCTGGGCGGATGAGGGGCGTATCTCCCAGCAGTTCCATGAGTCGGGCGGGATGAACGGAGGATATGATGATATCGGACGTAATAAATTCCTCATCGGCTGTGACGACTCCCGTTGTCCGACAATTATTGCAGATGATGCGGCTCACTTTCTTGTGCGTCTTCACATCACCACCGTATTTGCGTAGGGTTTTCGCCAGTGAGAAGGCTATTGCATCGCTTCCGCCTGGGATGCGGAATGAACTTTGGTTATAGAAGTCGGTTATAAAGGCGTGGGTTGCGAAAGGTGTTCGCCCACGTTCGGCGGCATAGAGTGGCAGGTTGCCAACGAGCACGTTTCGCAGCGTGGTATCAGCGGTGAGCGAACTGATAACGTCGTCGATACTGCGTATTTGGTATTCAGTGTTCAGGGTGTCGTTGCCGTCGGTTTGTTTTAGTGAGTGAAGCGATGAGGCCGAGGCGATGCTTTCAACGAGGTCGAAATATCGGGCAAGATTATCTTTCTCGGCCGGGAAGCTGCGTGCCAGCTCTTCGATAAAAGGCTCGCGACCGTTGGCAAAACGAAACTGTTCACCGGCCAGAGAAATAACATCATATCCATGGAGGTCGAGCCTGCTAAGGGGCAGAGCGTCGAGTTCAAGATAATGCATTAGTCTATGGAGCGTTTGTCCTTTGTCGGCACTTCCGATGAAATGCATCCCAGTTTCGAACTTAGCTCCATCGCGATGAAAACATTGTAGGCAACCACCAATCTGCGCACCTTGTTCGAGTACAGTAACACGATAGCCGTTCTTAGCGAGAATTACTCCGCAGGAGAGTCCACCCAGTCCGCTGCCAATAATTATACAATGCTTCATAAAGAGTCATGGTTCGTTTGAGTCCACTCCCGATATTTCCGACGGAAGAACTTAGCCATTTCCATGGGCGTGTTACCACATCGACCGTCATCAACCGAGATGCGGGGTTTTATTTCGATGGTTATGTTGCCCGGTGTCACAGTTCGGGCGCGCTTGTTGAGCACAACTCCCGTGCCATGCAGAACTACGGGTACGATGTCGAGCTTGAACTTCCGTGCTAAACTGAACGCGCTTGGTGGAAACGTAACACGTCGAGACTGGCCGAGCGGGTGCCTTCGGGGAATATCATGATGGAATAGCCTCGGCCGATGAGCGATTCTATCTGGGCTTCGTTCTTCGTGATGTCGTTGGTAATGGTGAGGAACTCGGCATAGCGGATGGCGAGTGCGTAGAGTGGATTCATCCACACCCACCTTTTAGTTACTATTACCAGACGCGGTGTGAGCATCATTATGCACAGCAGGTCGAGGTGACTCTGGTGGTTGCTGATGACCACCGCGGGGCGGATGAAGTCTTCACCGTCGGGGTTGTCTATCCGGGTATTAACGCCGGGAACGAGCTGCATGAGCCAGTACGACATTCGTTGGATTATACCGTGATAAGTCAGTCGCTCATCCTCGGAAACCTTGTGTGAGCTGAAGTAAACGAACAGTCCTACTTGCACGAACATCATCACAACAAACAACAGCAACAAAACGCTAAGTATGAGTGTGAAACTTAGTAGACGTTTCGGCCAAGCATACACTGCGGCTAATACGCAAAGCACGGCGTTGAGTACGGATATACGAGCAAAGTCGCGGCCAGGGCGGAAGTGGCTCACGCGTTCGTCTCGGGGCGGATAGTAAACATGGATGGGAATGCTATGCAGACCTACTCCGTGCCATGCAGCATAGACCATGAGTTGGAGTTCGGCTTCATAGCGCGAGGTAACGAATCGCAATCCGCGAAGGTGGTGCAGTGGATAGGCGCGGAAGCCGGTTTGAGTGTCGGGTAGGCGTTTGCCGGTTTGAATGGCGAACCAGAAGTTGCTGAATTTGTTTGCAAACCTACTTTCGGAGTCCATGTTGCACTCTGCGTCTTGGGTGAACAACGAAGGGTCGAAGCGGTTGCCAACAATGATGTAGCCGGGGTAACGATTGATGGCTGCGAGGAAGGCCGGTAGGTCGGTTGGAAGATGTTGTCCATCGCTGTCGATGGTGATGGCATAGCTGAATCCCTGTTTCCTGGCTTCCCTGAATCCGCTGCAAAGTGCGCGACCCTTACCGCGGTTGCGTTCCATGGTGAGCACAGTGATTGGTAGTTCGCATTCAGTTAACAGACGGGGCGTTGAATCGGTTGAGCCATCGTCCACCACAATGATGTGGGGTATGAACTTGCTCACGCCTCGAATCACCTCCATCAACGTTCGTGAGTTGTTGTAGGTGGGGATAACAACGCACACCTTTTCATTCATATATCAGGGAGAGTTTGGCATAGGTTTGATTCTCGTCCGATATGTCGGCCTTGACGGTATATTGCCGTACTCCGTTTTCGCCTAGATTGGTTTTATAGCCGAACGAGAACATGGGTTCGTTTTCGGGTGTGAGTAGCGATAGAAATTTAATGTTCTTAGCTCCTCGCAGCAATAGCTTCCGTTCGAGTCGTTTCTCCACAAGTTCGGTGAGCATCTGAACCATGCATACTCCCGGCGTTACGGGTTGCCCGGGGAAGTGGGCACGATAGATTTCATGCTCGCCGTTGAGTTTTAGTCGAACAACGGCTCCTTCAGGCGTTCGTCGTAGGCCAGGATGCTGTAGAAATTACTCTCTAGTTTCATTGTCATATTGTTTCAAGGGTTTGAACACATATTCTATGCCACGTTTCGTGTTGTTGTATTCGCATTCGCCCGCTTCTATGAGGATGGGTACAATGTACGCATGTCGTGCCGAAGTACACGTCGGATGTACCATTTGTCGAGTGCGGGCGTAACGTTCTCGAGCTTCAGTTTGTTTCGCTGTTTGTTGTAGACGAAGTCGAATGCTTTCAATCCGAACTCGTTTATCACCGAACCAACGGTTTCATGTTTGTCGCTCGTTACCATGAGGCACAGACCGGTGACCACGGCTTTTCTGAACGTGAGCTGCACTGACAGTCGGAGCGTGTCCGATTGTGCCGATGCACCAAGTGAAATGGCGAGTAGACATACGGCGAACAGGCTCGACTTAATTAATCTTATATTCATTCTGGCTAACTGTGACGTTCTTTGTCGGGTTTAGCAGTTCGATGGTTGTTGTGTCACCTCCGCGTTCGAACATTTCCACGCGTGTGGCTATCATTCGTTTCGTGTCGAAGGTTATGACGAGCTGCGTGAAGATTTGTTTCAGTTCTTTTTTCAGGGGAATGAGTTTGGCAATCCAGTTGGTGCCGCTCACGAGCATTTCGGTTTTAAAGTTCTGGCGGTCGGTTAGGCTCTTTCCGGTTACGCTGCTCATCATGATTTGTGTTATCTGCCTGAAAACTTTGTTTTTGTTAGCGTCTACCACGTTGGTTTGTCTGCCGCTTTTCATGTAGACCTTGCTACCGTTGACGATAAATATATATTGGTATGGACTGGTGTATTCCCACCTCAGTTGTGATGGTTGCGTGTAGCACATTCGCCCTTTTGACACCATTTTGCTTTTCATCATTCGTAGTGTTTTGGTTTGCTTGAACGTGCATTGCATTGTTTCATGGCCTGTGCTGCATGGCCTATTTGTTCCATCATTTGTCGTGCTTGCTCTTCTTTCACGGATGTTTGGGCCGTTGCCTCCGCAGTCAGGAGGATTACGATGAGCAGGGAGAGTAGTTTTTTCATATTTCCAAATGTTTTATGTGTTCGTGAGGTGTGTGAATATAATATATAATGTATTTAGAATGCCGAAGGAAGTTGGGCATCCAATTGTCTCGTGCAGTTGAGTCCCGAAGAGTTGATGGCCCTGTTAACCGAGTATGCAATCATAATCATCCCTTTATCCCTTCTGAACGATTAACACAACTCCGGTCATAATCAACGCCAGTCCTATCCAGCGAACTATCGGAACATGTTCGTGGAAGATGAGCACGGCAGCTAACATGCCCATGACATAGCTCAAACTTATCATCGGATAGGCCATATTCAGAGGATAGTGGCGAACGATGTACATCCACAACAGCGACGAAGCACCGAAGCATATCCCGCACACGGCAAACCACAGATTGGTGAACGCACCGGCAAAGAAACGCCACGTCCAACTGAATGTGCCCATCTGTTGGAGGGAAATTTTCAGTGTTACTTGCCCTAGGGTGAGCAGGGCCGATTGCAACAGGGCTAATGGCAGTAATCCCCACATAATGTTTTTATTTTCTTGTCGTTGAGCAACTCGCTGACCGTGCCTTCGTCGCTGAGAAACATCACCGTGCAGATTTCGTTTTGTTCGTCGTGCAAGCCAACTAGGGCGTTCTTGGCATGCCCTATTTCGATTTGCATACGGGCATCGACGAGGGCGCTTGCAAGCGACTCGGCACCATGCGAAAAGGTGTTATTGTAGCCGTGCGAGTGTGTATGAATGGCTATCAAACTGCCTATGGTGTTGTGTGTAGATTGCATGAAGTGGGTGGGTTTGAGCAGCTGTTCGCCGTTGAGCGAGATATCGTCAAGGAAGGAGAGCGTGTCGGCCACGCATCCCTTGGCTGTGGCAGTTATGATAGCGTCGGGCGAGCTCACCCCTGTACGCTGAAGTAAAACGAGCGAGGTGAGTAGGGCGCGCTTGAGAATCGCACTGAGCCGTCGGGCGATCATGGGTGGAATCTTTGGCATTTCGTCGGCCTGTATGTCGGCGTATCTTACTGCCGTTTTGAGATAAACCTGTCTGGCAGCCGATGGTTCGCCTTGTCTACCGGAATTGTCGAACTCGGAGAAAACGAGCGACGTGTCGTTGCCTCCGAAACCGAATGAATTACATAGCACGTGTTTGAGCCGGCGGTTGGTTTGAAGCTTGCTCACCGGCTCCAAACCATCTTCCATCGGTACCGACCAATGCAGCGTTGGCGGAATGAACCGTCCTTCAATTGCGAGCAGGCATATTACGGCCTCGATACTGCCCGATGCACTCGTAGTGTGACCGGTCATTGCCTTGGTAGACGACACAGGTGGCATGCACTTGCCGAATACACGACGTAGTGCCTCACTTTCACTTGCATCGTTATTGGGCGTACCGGTGCCATGGGCGTTCACGTAGTCTATGGCATCGGGCTTCAATCCGGCTACCGACAGAGCTTTCGTCATCGACAAACAGGCGCCATCACCATTGGCCGACGAGGCCGTTTGATGGAACGCGTCGCAGGCATTGCCCCAGCCCGAGAGTACTGCCAAGGGCTTTACACCGCGCTGGCGAGCGCTCTCCAGGGTTTCCATCACGAGGAAAGCGGCGCCTTCGCCTAAGTTGAGTCCGGCGCGCGAAGCATCGAACGGGCGGCACGGTTCTTTGTCGAGAATCATGAGCGTGCGGAATCCGTTGAAATGGAATCGCGATAGGCATTCGCTTCCGCCCGCAACCACCCGCTCGAATCGGCCGCTGCTGATGAGGTTCGCACCTACAAGAATACTGTTGGCGGCCGACGAGCAGGCGGTTGAGCATGTGGTGGTAGCGCCCCACGAACCGAAATAATCGGCCATACGCTGGGTGGTTTCTCCGCAGTCGCCCGTCTCAGTATCGCCCACCTTGTGTTGCAGTTCGACGATGTCCATGTCGGCCACCGTCGTACCCGAAATCAAAGCGGCTGTTTGGATGTCGTGTTTGGTGAGACCGGCATGGTTTATGGCCTCGCCGAGAGCGAGTATACCGAGCAGAACGGTGCGTGATGTCTCTTTATTTTCGATTCCCAGCATGGCTTTCATCTGCTCGTTGCTCATGTCGACTTCGCCTGCGGGATAGTCTTTGTGAATGGTGCGGAGATGGCGCACAGGGGCGATGCCCTCGCGTTCTTCGAGCAGAGCTTGGCGAACCTCATGACAACCGGTGCCGATGGAGGAAACGATGCCGATGCCGGTGATGACTATCATTTTTTTCGGTTCTTTTCGATGTAGTCGGCCATGGAGTCGATCGAGGCGAAGATGGCTTTGCCTTCGGTGGGATTGTTGAGACGAATGCCGTATTCCTTTTCCATGAGCACAATCAATTCGAGTGCGTCGATGGAGTCGAGCCCAAGTCCTTCGCCGAAAAGCGGAGCCGAGTTGTCGATGTCGGCCGGCGCCATCTCTTCGAGCGACAGTGCTTCGATGATTTGTGCCTTAAGTGTTTCTTTTAATGTATTCATATTGTTTGTTTTGATTAAATGTGACGTTTGTACAGGCCGAGGGTAGCCTCGAAGCGGTCGGCCGATTCATATTCTATCCATCCGCCCAACACCATGTGAGTTTCGCTATCGGCGAAGGCCGAACGGATGAGCTCATCCACGAGCGCTGGTTCTTTGTTTTCGAGGATGAAGAATGAGGTTTCGCCGTGCATCTTGTTGCGTATGGCTATTTCGCCAGTGATGATGTTTGAAAGAGTGTAGACGAATGTGGCCGGACTGGGATAGAATTGCTCCGTGTGCTGAATGGTGGCTTGATATTTCTGGTCGGTTAGCAGGCAGCCGGTGCGTCCGACGAGCATCACGGCGCAATCGTCGAGCGTCGCGCGGTCGATATCTGACAGGAGCAGTTCGGAGGCGATGAAGCCGAGGCGGCTAAGAGCATCCATTTTGTAAAACTTGGGATAGTTGACAGCCACCTGTTTGTAAAGTTCTGCGAGTAGTGCGCTGCCTTTGGCGGAGGTGATTACGGGGCGGCCGTTGAGTTCTACGCTTTCAGAGCAGAGGTGTACTCGGCTGATGATGTCGGCCTTTGGGATGATGGGGGTGGATGATGCCTCGTCGGAGTCTTTTACCCAGCGAACGGCGGCATTGCAGCCTCCGAATCCCGAGAGGAGTTTTATGAATTCGCGTTCGTGGGTGCTCGTGGGGCGGCTGATGATGTTTAGCTTGTTGCTCACTCCGAGGGTGCCGAATCCGCGTGTGGGAATGATGGTGCCGGCCTCGACGGCTCGCATCGAGAGGATTGTTTCGAGCACACCGGCCGCTCCCATCGTATGTCCGTAGTAGCCTTTGAGTGCGTTGACGGGTGTATGGAGCAGTCCGGCTCGGGCGATGGCAAACGATTCCATTTCGTCGTTGTAGGGTGTGGCGGTGCCGTGGAGATTCACAAAGGCCAGACGGGCTGTGTCGTCTGGTAGCACGCGTCGTAGGGCTCGGAAGCTGCCCTCGCCTGTTCGCGACGGACCGGAGATGTGGTTTGCGTCGTTGCGTATGGCGATGTGGCCGGATGTCCATCCGTCGGCGGTCGATTCGTCGGCACGGAGTATCATGGTGGCGGCTGCCTCGCCCAGATTCAGGCCTGTGCGGTGGGCGTCGAATGGTCGGCATGGCTCGCTCGAGAGGGCTTTGAATGATTGGAAACCTGATACGATGAACTTCGATTGGACATCGCATCCGCAGACTACGGCGTGGGTGTAGCGGCCTGATTGCATCAGGCGATGGGCTGTGGCTTGGGCGCATACGCCGGAGATGCAGGCGTTTGACACCACGACGGGCTGGTTGGGATTGCCGAAGAACCGGGCGATGACGGCGGCCGACTTACCGAGCCGGATGCGCTCGCGCGGTATGTTGGGTTGGTTCTCGTCGTCGAGCAGTTCCACGTTTCCTTTTGTGGTTGAGAGTACAAAGAGCACTCGTTTGTCGGCTGCATCGATGTGTGTTTGGGCGAGTGCGTAGCTGATGGAGAGGATGGCCAGCTGCTCGAACCGAGTGTATCTTCCGGCGTCGGTGCTGATGGCGGAGAAGCGTTCGGCGATGGCGCCGTCGGGAAAGAGCGAGGCCACGAACGGTCGTGGGAGGTTCCATTTGCCGTCATGGCGTGTGAGCTTGCTTTCGCCGTGCATCACGCGGGCGAAGTTTTCGTTGGTTGTCCAGCCCAGTGGCGAACAAATGTTATCGGCTATACATTCCATTGTTATCGGTTTTTACCGGAAGCTTATTAGCTTTTTTCGGATTGCTTATTAGCTTCTCTCAAAAAGCTCTTAAGCTTTCCCTGAAAAGCTCTTAAGCTTTTTCCGAAAAGCTCTTAAGCTTTCCCGAGACTGCTCATTAGCTTTCTTCGGATAGCTCATTATGTGTTTTTAGATTACTCATTAGCTTCTTCCAACTGAAATACTTTCCATCGCTTTTGCCATGCGGTGTAGAAGTCGGGACGGTACCATAGGAGGCGGTATTCTCTGTCCATGAAGGCTTGCACGCTGTGGCCGGTGGCGATGAGTGCGTTGGTTTGGGTGTCGCGAATCTCGTAGTCGAACACTATCTTGGCGGCTTCGGTGGGGCGATAGAAGATGTCGACGCGGCAGGGCATGCCGTATACGATGGGGCGCAGATAGCGGAAGGAGAGGTCGACGAGCGGGGCGAAGCAGCCGGCGGCGGCAATGGTCATGTATTCCAGTCCGTATTTGGCGCCGAACGCCTCGCGGGCATCTTCGAAGTAGAGGGCATAGGAGCCGTGCCACACAACGTTCATCGAATCGACTTCGCTGAATCGTACGTCTATCTGTTTCGAGGCTTGCAGGGTTGTCATTCGTTTGGTGTTTGTGGGGTTGGGACGGTTTGTTCGGCCAGCGCAATTTTTATCTGCGTCTCGGCTATCAGTTCGTCGGCCGCTTCAACTCGGGCCGATGCGAGGGTCATTCCCATCACGCTTTCTTCGATGACGACGGTGGTTCGGAGTGTTTCGCCGACTCGTGGCTCGCGATATATCGTGAGGTTGCGCACGGCTCCGATGTAGCCCACCTGAACGGCCTGACGAAGAATGTACTTGTTGACAAAGCCTAAACGGGCGGCGCACGATTGGGCGATGTTCTCAATCACGCCGGCGGCTTTCAGTACGCCTTGCTCGCAGAAGAGGTTATCTCGTTGCGGGGTGAAGCTGCACACGGTTCGGGTGTCGTCGCAAGCAAGCAGTCGGTCGACCATCACGAATGGCGGTTGCTGGGGCAAGAGCGTGAGTACGTCGATGTTTTCGAAGGGCGGGATGCTATTTCTTTCCATCTGTTTCGTTGTTTGTTTCTGCCCAAAAGTCGAAGAAGTTGAACCATTGCGTGGGGTATTTCCTGACGGTTTCCTCGACCAGCGCGGCGTATTGCTGGGACAGCTGGTGAATGAACTCTTTCTTCGGTAGCGACTCATCGGGCAATGCCAACCGACGAACGAAAATGCGATAACCCTTCACCGATTCTTTCATTACGAAGATGGCCAGTGCGGGCGTTCGGCGTTGCTGGATGGTTGCAAAAGGTCCCATCGGAAAGTGAGCCGTCTGTCCGAAGAACGTACACGCCACGGTACGCTCCGAACCATCGCAACGGTCGGCCGGCAGGCTTACAATCTCGCCGTCGCGCAGTGCTCGGTTGATGGCGAAGAGGTGGCTCATGTCCGGGCGGATGGGAATCATGCGGATGTTTGTTCGTCCGAACTGAATCGTTCGATTCTCCATCACCGTTTCGGTTTCGCCGGCAAAGATGATGGCGTTGATGGTTTTTTGCTCGGAAACTAAGTTGTAACCGCCCATCTCGTAGTTGCCAACATGCGCGCTGAGCATCATAAACGAGCCTGGTGCAGAGGCCAGCTCGGCGAAGGCTTCGTAGTTATCGATGGCGATGCTAAACTTCTTTCCCGCATAAGCGGCAAAGCGGTCGATGATGACCTGACCGAACCGGAAGAAGTTGGCATATGCCAGAAAGACGGAACGCAACCTGCCGCGCCCTATCCGGCGACGGAAGAATGAATAGGAAGTTTTGAATCCTCGACCGAAAAGCATATAGAATGGCACGACTACCGCCACCCCTGCGTAGTAGATGCGGAGGTTGAGAAAGCGGAAACAGTTGATGAGTTGCTGTTGCATCCACTTGTTTCCGTCGGTTGAGCCTTGCCATTCGCGTTGCATGGAGCCTATGCGTTTACCTTGCGTTCGATGTAGTCGCAGAAGTCTTTAAGGGTGACGACGTCGGCCATTTCTTCGGGTTTGATTTTAAAGCCGAAGTTGTTTTCAACAATCACCACAATGTCTACGAAGTCGAGACTATCGATGCCGAGGTCGTCTTTGAGTTTACCCTCGGGTTTGAGCTTTTCTTCGTCGATTTCCAAATCTTCGATGAGGAAGTGCCTCACCTTTTCTTCAATTTCTGTTCGTGTCATGAGTTTTATATGTGTTTTAATGTAACATCTAAGATGGTGTGCCCCTGTCCGAGTCCGTCGTGTATGGATTCCACCTCCAGACCGGCGCGACTAATGAGGCGAATGAGGTCGTCGCTGTGATACATTTTCGAGTTGCCGTTGGCCATGGTTGTGAAATAAACGCTCGTCATCGTGAGGCAGAGCGTGGCGGGCTCGAAGCGTTGCCTGTCCCAAAAGGTTTCCATGATGTAGAGGTGGGTATGGGCCGACATGACTTGGGCGGCGCGCCGGAGAATGCTTTCGATTTCTTTCTCGGCGAAGCAGTCGAGAAATTGGCTCATCCATATCGCGTCCCACTCGCCTGAGGGCAGGCTGTTCGACGGTTCGAGCAGATTGGTTGCGAAGCTCGATATGCGGTCGGCTCCGGGTTTGTTGGCTACGTTGCGACGCATCATGTCGATTTGTCCGGGCAGGTCTACAATCGTCACTTCCACCTGCGGGTCGTACTCCACGCATCGCAGTGCGAATCGTCCGGTGTTTCCGCCCACGTCCATCAAACGCTTGGGTTTGCTGGCGAAGACAACGGGCAAAGCCTCGTCGAATGAGTGGTCGCTATAGAAGTGGTCGAATCCGAACCAGCTTTTCTGCACTTGTTCGGGCAGTTGGGCGAGTCCTTCGTATATGGTTGGCCACGTGCCGAGTGTTTTCAGTCCTTCCGGTCGTTTGTTTACGAGCGATTCTTCGAGATGGAAGAGTCCGCGATAGTTTACGTCGTGGTTGAAGTCGATGTTTACTCGTGTGGCGGGGTCGGTGAGCAGGAACCATCCGGTTTTCGAGAGTGTGAATCGGTCGGTTTCGGCATCTACGAGAATGGTGCCTGCGCTGAGCGATGCGTCGGTGAGTATCTTCACGGCATAGACGGATAGTTTTGTGTGTTGGGCGATTTGGTCGACGGTTAGTCCGTCGGCATTGTCGCGCAGCAGGTCGAGTATGCCGAACTTCACCATCAGTCGCGAAACCTGAAACACCACGGGCGCCCACGCTATGAATTCGGCCAGCCGCTGTGCCTCGCGTGCCGAAAGTTGCTCGCGGGTGTAGCGTTCGGTGAGGGAGGGGAATAAGTTCATCGTTGTGTTTTGTATTTTAAGTTCTGTTTTATGCTTGCAGGGGTGTTGCAAGGCTCAAACTATTTGGTTTCTTGTTTGCAACATTGTTGCAAGAGCCAAACCATTTGGTTTCTTGTTTGCAACGTTGTTGCAAGGCTCAAACTATTCGGTTTCCTGTTTGCAACGTTATTGCAAGGCTCAAACCATTCGGTTTCTCGTTTGCAACGTTGTTGCAAGGGCCGAACCGTTTGGTTTCTTGTTTGCAACGTTGTTGCAAGGCTCAAACTATTCGGTTTCTCGTTTGCAACATTGTTGCAAGGCTCAAACCATTTGGTTTCTTGTTTGCAACGTTGTTGCAAGGCTCAAACTGTTTGGTTTCTTGTTTGCAACATTGTTGCAAGGCCCAAACCATTTGGTTTTTCATCTGCGGAACTCCCGCGGAGCTCAAACCATTTAGTTTCTCATTTGCGGAACTCCCGCGAAGCTAAAACTATTTGGTTTCCTGTTTGCGGAAGTTCCGCGAAGCCCAAACCATTTATTAATGGCTTTTGCAGGCTTTTTTCATTGTTTTTACAGTGTCTTCGGCCATCTCTTCGAAGGCGTCGCGCAAGCGTTTCGATTCGGTATAACCGCTTCCGCCATTCACGCCGTCGCCCTTTAATACAAGGATGGGATTCTTGCCATCGTACACGGTTATGTCGCAATACATACGTGCTCCGCCGGCTCCGAAACCAATAATTACCGACGCGGCCGCACTCCCGAGGTCGAGCTTCTTCAAGTTGATAACCATTCTGTAGTCCGACTGGTTTGCTTGTCCTGTGTTTACTTTCAGTCCCTTTTTATTGTCCTTATTAAATTCTTTGACAAACTGTTCTACGGCTGCTCTGATGTCGGTATCCCAGTCGGCTACATTCTGTTCGCCGCGTTCTTTGAGATACTGCATGTAGGGTTTGCCTTCAATGTAGAGGTTTTCGAAAGTCACCTCGACAGAACAGTTTTTAGACTCTGCAATGATACAGGCATTGCCTTTTACGAATTCTACATCACTGCCGGCCAGCATGTTTAAACTGCTGAAAATCGCGACAATTGCTATTAATATCCTTTTCATAAAAAAATAATTAAGTTGTTATTTCTCAATAATCAGTGCGCTGTTGGTGCCTCCGAATCCGAATGAGTTTGAGAGCACGGTGTGCAGCTCGGTTTCCACGGTTTGGGCGGCGATGTTGAGTGGGGCGGAATATTCGTCGGGATTGTCGAAGTTCACGTTCGGTGCAACGAAGTTGTGTTGCATCATGAGAATGCTGTAGACGATTTCGCTTGCGCCGGCCATCCAACATTCGTGGCCGGTCATTCCCTTGGTGGAGCTGATGAGTGCGCGCTCGTTGCCGAAGAGGCGGGCGAGGGCTTTGGCTTCGAACATGTCGCCCTGCGGAGTGGAGGTGGCGTGGGCGTTGATGTAGTCTATTTGGCCGGCCGCTATGCCTGAGTCGTTCATGGCACGTTGCATGGCCAGCACGCTGCCGTCGTCGCTGGGTTGGGATATTCCGCCGCCGTTGCTCGAGAATCCATAGCCCGTTACTTCGCAGAGTATCGTGGCGCCGCGGGCGATGGCGTGGTCTCGGTCTTCGAGCACAAGGGCAGCCGCTCCGCCGCTGGGGATGAGTCCGTCGCGGTCGCGGTCGAACGGTCGGGAGGCTCGCTCTGGCTCGTCCATCCGCTTTGAGAATGCGCCGAGGGCGTCGAAGGTGGCCATGGAATATACGTTGACCTCCTGGGCGCCGCCGCAGAGAACCATATCCTGAAGACCTTGTTTAATCATCATGTAGCCGAGCCCGATGGAATGACTTCCGCTCGCACAGGCTGCGCTCACGGTGAAGTTTACGCCGCGCAGGTGGAAGATGGTGCTCATGTTCATCGTTACGGTGGAGTTCATCGATTGGAAGATGTATCCGCTGCCGAGGAGCGCCGAGTCGTGTTTGGCTTCCATGATGCGGGCGGCTTCGATGACGGGTGTCGACGAGGAGTCGTTGCCAAAGATGCAGCCTATTTCGTTGCCGAACATATAATCTTCGTCGATGCCGGCCATTGCGAAGGCTTCCTTGGAGGCCATGAATGCGTATTCGCCTTCTTCGGGCAGGCCGGTGCGCATGCGGCGGTCGAGCAGTCCTTTGAGCTTCGGGCGTTCAACAATACCGGTGAGCCCCGACTGATAACCATACTCCAGTCGCGCGCTGTCGAGGCCGATGCCGCTTCGCCCCGTTCGCAGGCTTTCCGTTACTTCTTGGGTGTTCTTTCCGAGGCATCCCCAGAGGCCGATGCCTGTCACTACGACTCTTTTCATGAATAAAGTCCTCCGTTGATTCCGATGGTTTGTGCGGTGATATAAGCTGCATCGTCGCCTGCAAGGAAGGCCACGAGGGCGGCTACTTCGTCGGCCTTTCCAAATCGGCCGGCCGGAACGAGTTTCTTGAGTTCGTCTTGGTTCAAATCCTTTGTCATATCGCTTTCAATAAACCCGGGGGCTACGGCGTTCACGGTTATTCGACGTGGTGCAACCTCCTGTGCCAACGCTTTTGTTGCGCCGATGAGGGCGGCCTTGGCGGTGGAATAGTTTGCCTGCCCGGGCAGTCCTTTCAATCCGGAGAGCGACGAGATGTTGATGATTCGCCCGTCGCGCCGTGTCATCATTCGTTTGAGCAGGCGACGCGTGGTGTAGAAGAATCCGTTGAGCGTGGTGTCTACAACAGAGTGCCACTCGCTGTTCTGCATGAATATCATGAGATTGTCGCGACGGATGCCGGCGTTGTTCACCAGCACGCCGATGTAGTCGTCGGGATGGCTGTCTTCCCATTCGCCGAGGGCGCGCTCTATTTCTTCGGGCTTCGATACATCGAATCGCAGTAGTTCGGCTTGTCCGCCAGCCTGTTCGATTTCGTTTTTCGTTTCGGCAGCCGCAGCTTCGTTTGAAACATAGTTAATCACAACGGGTAATCCCGTTTGTGCAAGTCGGATGGCTATGGCGCGACCGATTCCTCGGCTTCCGCCTGTCACTAAAGCGTATTTCATTTCTTCAAATATTCAATCGTGTTTGCGAGGTCGTCGTAGAAAGGTTTGTCTTCGACGATGGTTCTGCAAATCGTTCTCAGTTCGTTGTAGATGTTCCGCGTAGCCGGCGCGAGCTCATCGGCAATGCCGAGGCAATCGGTGGCCTGCGCGAGAGCCATCATCAGTATGCCCATCACCTCGTAGGCGTTCTCAATGACTCGGGCACAGAGTAGGGCGGTGTTGGTGCCCATGCTCACGATGTCCTGATTGTCGTTGTTGTTGGGAATGGAGTGCACATAGTTGGGCATGGCCAGAGTTTGGCACTCGGCGGTGGTTGACGTGGCGGTGAACTGGCAGGCTTGCATTCCGTAGTTCAGTCCGAGTGTGCCCATGTTGAGGAAAGGCGGAAGAATGCCGTTGATGCGGTCGTGGAATAGATAGTTGAGTTGGCGTTCGGCAAGCATAGCGAGCCTTACGATGGCTATCTTGACCTTATCTTCCTCGAGCGATATGTAGTCGCCGTGGAAGTTTCCGCCATGATAGACGTTTTCCGTTTCGGGGTCTATGATGGGATTGTCGCACGCCGAGTTGAGCTCCTCGTCGATGAGCGTGTGGGCAGCAACGAGCGTGTCGTGAATCGGCCCGAGAATCTGCGGCGTGCATCGCAGCGAATAATAAGCCTGCACTTTTTGCTCGAAAACGTCCTGCTGGCATTTCTCCTTTTTATATAGCACGTGTTCGCGCTTCTGCAATCGACGACTGCCCGCAGACAGCTCGCGCATGCGTTGGGCAATGAGTTGCTGACTTGTGTGCCGACGACAAGCGTTAAGCGGTTCGCTCATCCAATCGTCGAACGACGCTGCAATCTCGTTCATCCACACGGCCGCAAGCACGCTCCAATTGAGTAGTCGTTCGGCATAAATCTGGTTAACCACACTGATACCCGTCATCACGCTGGTTCCGTTTACGGCCGAAAGTCCCTCACGAATATGAATCTTCATCGGCTCGATGCCGTTCTCTTTGAGTATCTCGGCCGACGGTCGCCACTCGCCGCGATAATGCACCTTGCCTTCGCCAATCATCGTGAGTGCGATGTGCGCCAATTGCACCAAATCGCCACTGGCTCCCACGCTCCCGTGCTGCGGAATAAAGGGCAGAATGTTGGCATTAATCATCTGCACGAGCATCTTAACTACGCTGGGATGTATGCCTGAGCGTGCCTGTGCAAACGTTCCGACGCGAGCAACCATGGCCGCCTTTACGTAGATATCGTCGAGCGGCCGACCGGCGCCGGTTGCATGACTGCGAATGATGTTGTATTGAAGTTCTTCGAGATGCTTGTCTTCGACCCGCCATTGTGCCATCGGCCCGAATCCGGTGTTGATGCCGTATATTATTCGATTCGTAGCAAATGATTTCAGAAAATCGTAGCAGTGTTGAATATTCTTGTAAGTGTAGTTGTCGAGCTCCACTTTTTCATTCTGAAAAAGAATCTTACGAATTGAGTCGACGGTGAAAACAATCTCTTCCATACTTTCTTGATAGTCTTAAACAGGCAGTTCCAACGAAATATTTTTATTCTCAATAAAATGTGTTGGGGAGGTGTAACAGAAGTGCCTCGTATAAGATGTTTGCAAAAGTAATTATTAAATTCTAGACGACTGAAAGGCGATTTTCTTTTCCGGAATATACTCAAACGAATCTCGGAGCATGCAGGTATTATATAAACGATTTATTTCTTCTCGGATTCGTCTCGTTGCTGTTTGACGAAACGTTCTTGCCTAATAATAATATGATTGGAAGTAGTTAATATGGCGCTGTTAGCTTCGATAGATGCTCTTTTATGAATCGGTTGCCCAGTGCGACACCTTCTTCATAAAGGTTCTCAAGCTTGCGGATGTCTTTTTCCATTCGACCGACAACAATCTCTTTCTCAGGACGAATAACGAGTATCGAATTTTCGGCTTCAAGGCGGTCGACCATATCCAACTGCTCGTTGTAGAACTTCAAACGTCGGCTAAGAAGAACTCGCAAGCGGGGATAATTACGGTAGACAAAGCGCGGCTGCTTATGGTCTTTCCCCTTGTCGCGCCAGCCTTTATTACGGGTACATATAACAACGTTCTTACTGTGGCCAGTTGCAATGGCGCGCTCGATGGGAATGGAATCGGCTATACCTCCGTCGAGCATCGGTTGTCCGTCGATGTCGACAATCTTGCACACATAAGGCAAACTGCTCGTAGCTCGCGCCAATTCATTTAGTCTATGTGAATTGCCGTCGCGTTCCTGCAAATATTCACTGCGACCGGTTAGGCAGTTAGTGGTTACAATTTCGAAGACATCTCCCCGCCGAATATTTGCAAAATAGGTATCGTAGTCGAAAGGGACTATCTCGTATGGAAACTTATTGTAGAGCAGCTCCGGATCTAATATGCATCCCTGGGTGACGAGGTGCCGCAAACCAATATAATCGTACTTGGCCAACATGTCGATGTTTGAAATCTTGGCTCTCCGCGGCTGTCGACTCATATATGAAAGTCCGTTACATGCGCCGGCCGAGACTCCTACTATATAACGAAAAAACACGTCATGTTTCATGAATGCATCAAGAACTCCAGATGTGAAAACTCCACGCATCCCGCCCCCTTCAAGTACTAATCCTATATTGCTGTTGATTTGCATAAAAACAAGTAATTTCAGCACAAAGGTATCCCCTTTAGTGGAAAGATGGGTAACTTTGCGCGAAACAAAATCAAAACAAAATGTTTAGTAAAGAAACCTATATCAATCGTCGCGCCGAACTGAAAAAGCTCGTGAAAAGCGGCGTTATTATTTTGTTCGGCAACAACGAATCGCCGGCAAACTGCCCAGCAAATGGCTACTATCCATTCAGGCAAGATTCATCATTCCTCTACTATTTCGGACAACAACGCGACGGCCTTGTTGGTGTGATTGATATTGATGAAAACACCGAAACACTGATTGGCAACGACATCGATATCGAAGACATCGTTTGGTTTGGAAGTGTCGATACGGTTCACGATATGGCCAGCCAAGTGGGAGTGAACAATTCGGCTCCGATGTCGGCTCTAAAGACAATATGCGAGAAAGCGCTAACCAAGAATCGCAAGATTCATTTCCTGCCGCCCTATCGCTCAGATATAAAAATCCAAATATTCGATCTTCTCAATATCCATCCCGATAAACAAAAAGAAGCCGCAAGCCTAGACCTCATTCATGCAGTGGTGAAAATGCGCTCTGTAAAAACCGAGGAAGAAATTGCCGAGCTTGAGCAGGTTGCAACAATCGGCTACGAGATGCATACAACGGCAATGAAGATAAGTAGGCCCGGCGTAACAGAGAAATATGTCGGCGGCCAGCTTATCGGTATCGCCAACTCCTTTGGTTCGATGGTTTCATTTCCGCCCATATTTTCACAACATGGTGAAATAATGCATGGCATTCCGTCGATGGCCGAGCTCAAAGACGGTCGCCTCGTGCTATGCGACTGCGGAGCTGAAAATATGAATCATTACTGCTCCGACAACACTCGCACATTCCCTGTTAACGGGAAATTCACACAACGTCAGTTGGATGTTTACAACGCCGTGGTTGAAGCTCACGACAAGGCCTTCGAGATGTCGAAACCCGGAGTGAAATACATGGACGTGCATTTTGCCGCCTGTCGGATTATATTCGACAGGATGAAAGAGCTCGGTCTAGCCAAAGGCAACACCGACGACGCTCTTGCAGCTGGAGCACACGCGATGTTCCTACCACACGGATTGGGTCACATGATGGGAATAGATGTGCATGACATGGAAGCGCTCGGACAAATCTATGTGGGATTCGACGACGAAACACGTCCAAATCTCGAACAGTTCGGAACCAACTGCCTGCGTATGGGACGTCGTCTTCAGGAAGGCTTCGTTGTGACCGACGAGCCGGGAATATATTTTATTCCAGACCTAATCGACGAATGGCGGGCAAAGAAACATTGCGCCGAATTCCTCAACTTCGACAAACTCGACGAGTATAAAGATTTCGGCGGAATCCGCATCGAAGACGATCTGCTCATAACCAAAGACGACTGTCGGTTCATCGGCGAAGACAGGATTCCATATCACGCAAAAGACGTCGAAGAATACATTGCAAATAATAGATAGAACACAAAACATTTTTAATAAACAAACATCAAACTAAGAGACGGACAATAAAGTCCGAACACAAAATTTCTATGAAAAAAATTCTAACATTAGCGCTGCTAGCTCTCGTAGCAATCGGAGCCAACGCAGCACCGAAGAAGAAGGGGAATGCAAATTCCAACAAACCAGTTTTCACAGTAGTAAAACAAAACCCAATCACAAGCATCAAGAACCAAAACCGTTCGGGCACCTGTTGGGATTACGCAACACTCAGCTATTTCGAATCCGAAATACTGCGTGCTACCGGTAAGACCTACGACCTGTGTGAGAGCTTCGTAGCAAACAAAACCTACATGGACCGTGCTATTCAGGTTGTGCGTTTCCACGGCGACTGCCAGTTTGCACAAGGTGGTTCGGCTTACGACCCACTTTATTGCTTGGAGAACTACGGAATTTGTCCTCAGGAAGCAATGCCTTTCCCAGGGTCTCTCACGGGCGATTCGCTGTTCAACTTCAACGAATTCTTCTCGGTTCTTAGTCCTTACGTTGAGGCCGTTGCAAAAAGCAAATCCGATAAATTATCTAAGCAATGGAAGCCCGGTTTACAAGCCATTCTCGACGCCTACCTCGGCAAATGCCCGGAGAACTTCACCTACGAAGGCAAAAACTACACTCCGAAATCGTTTGCCGCAAGCCTCGGTCTTAACTGGAGCGACTACGTAACCGTAACATCCTACACGCACCACCCGTTCTACACTCAATTCGCAGTAGAGGTGCAAGATAACTGGCGCTTCCCACAATCTTACAATCTACCGATGGACGAAATGATGCAAATCATTGACAATGCTATAATGAACGGCTACACCGTGGCATGGGGAGGTGATGTGAGCGAGCCGGGATTCACCCGTGACGGACTGGCTTACATGATTGACAGCAAGAAAATGCAGAGTCTCAAGGGCAGTGATATGGCTCGTTGGCTAGGATTGTCGGCCAGTAAGAAACGCAGCATCATCGACTCGCTCGGAGTGAACGTTCCCGAAATAACTCCAACTCAGGCGCAACGTCAAGAGCGTTTCGACAACTGGGAGCTAACCGACGACCATGGAATGTTGATTTTCGGAATCGCTAAAGACCAGAACGGTAAAGAATACTACATGGTGAAAAACTCATGGGGCGAAACCGGCGCTTATAAAGGAATATGGTATATGACCAAGAACTTCATCGCCGCCAATACCATGGACTATATGGTGAACAAGAACGCCATCCCACAGAACATACGCAAGAAGATTGGGCTTTAAATACCCTCTCTTTTAATTTCCCAATAAAAATTTTATCCCGGGCAGAGTCGCGAAGACATCTCGCCCGGGATAATTCGTATAAAAAGAGATTATTCAGCCTGTTTATTTCACGATTGTTTTGCGGCTGTTCACGATATATATACCTCTCGAGGAAGAGCAGAGAGCGAGTCGGTAGTGCCTATGCGAACATCGCTAACTCGAATGATTTTTCATTAAATCGGTGACCGGTAAACCGTGCCTGAAAAATTTTTGTGCAAACCCGATGTACGTTTTTTGTCGCCTGAGATTTTTTTAAGCAATACGGTCACCGTTTTTGCTTCCCTGGAATTCCAGGACAGTTTCCCTGCGACCGTTTTTGTTTCCCTGAGTTTCAAGGACGGTTTTTCGGTCACCGTTTTTGTTTCCCTGAGTTTCAGGCGTGATTTCCCGATGACCGTTTTTGCTTCCCTGAGTTCCAAGGACGGTTTTTCGATGGCCGTTTTATGCTCTCCAAGTTTCGGGCGCGGTTCCCGGGGCGGATGCTAACTCGTGCATTCCGCCCGAGTTGGCATCTACATGAGAAATTGTGCAAGATTTCATTCTCCAAACATTGTGTTCGGGGGCGGCGGGGGCAAGACTTCGCCCCGAAAACAAAGCGAAAGGGGGATGTGTTGTTGCATTCCACGAAATAAAAAGAACAACAATAAGTCCAAATACGCACAGCCACGACAGAAAAGAAATAGGGAGCATCCCCTATTAGGAATGCCCCCCCAATGAAAGAACTAAAGAAATTATTATTTACTTCTCCACAAACCGTGCAGGTTGCAATATTCGCGAGCGTAGACTTGCTTTGCGTTCGTTAGGAACTCTGCTACGGGTTTATCGGTTGGCTCAAGATATTTGCGCAGCACTTCGTTGTTTTCAGTGATGAGCTCAATCCATTGAATGAAATGCGCCTCGGTCATGGGGTGTTCAACTGAACCCACGGTTACGCGATAACCTCCCTCAATCTTTTCAATCACGGGAACATGCTTCTCGGTTGCTGCGTCGGTTGAATTTTCGTTGAGCAGCTGGAAGCTTTCGCAAATTACTTCTCCTGGATTCAGAATCTCTACGATGTTGCCGTTGGCAACGTTCTTGTAAACTTCGTTTCTCTTTGTCATAATACTGAGTTATTATTTCGATAATGTTTATTGTGCTAACCTTTCAGGCTCTGTGGCACAGCCGTTAGTGTTGCCGGAAAGGTTTGCGTGCAAAGGTAGTTTTTAATTTTAGAATCAGATTATTCTCTCCACCACATGTGCATACGTTCATGTTTAGCGAAACGAAAGAGGATGTACCCTTAATGGCACATCCTCAGATTGATTTGTAGCGAGCCTAAGCCCGGGGGAATAATTCACCTGTCTTTATTCTATAGCAGCCACGCCCGGCAAGATTTTGCCTTCGATGGCTTCGAGCATCGCACCGCCGCCGGTTGATACGTAGGAAACCTTGTCGGCCAAACCGAATTTGTTCACAGCTGCAACCGAATCGCCACCACCAACGAGCGAATAAGCGCCGTTCTTCTGTGTGGCTTCGGCTACGGCTTTGGCGATGTCGCCCGTGCCGCGCGAGAAATTCTCGAATTCAAATACGCCAACCGGACCGTTCCATAGGATGGTTTTCGACGACATGATAATCTTCTTCCAGTTCTCAACCGACTGTTCCGAGGCGTCCATACCCTCCCAGCCGTCGGGAATGTTGTAGATGTCGACCGTTTGGCGATTAGCGTCGTTAGAGAACTTGTCGCCAGCCACCGTGGCCACCGAAAGCGAGAGGTTAACGCCCTTTTCCTTTGCGGCCTTAATAACATTGAGGCTTCGGGCATAAGGTCGTCCTCGTGGAGCGAATTACCAATTTTTCCGCCCTGTGCCTTAATGAACGTGTAGCCCATTCCGCCGCCAATGATTAGGTTGTCAACCTTGTCGAGCAGATTCTTAATCACCGCCAGTTTGGAGCTAACCTTCGAACCGCCGATAATTGCAGTAAAGGGGTGTTCGGCGTTTTTGAGAACGTTGTCGATGGCCTTGACTTCTTTCTCCATTAGTAGACCCAGCATTTTGTGGTCGGCATCGAAATAGTCGGCAATCACGGCTGTAGATGCGTGTTTACGATGGGCTGTTCCGAAGGCATCGTTTACGTAGACATCGGCATAGGATGCAAGTTTCTTGGCAAAATCTTTCTGACGATTCTTCATCTCGGCTTTTGCGGCGTCGTATTCGGGCGTGCCTTTTTCAACGCCAACGGGTTTGCCTTCTTCCTCAGCATAGTAGCGAAGATTTTCCAGCAACAGGGCCTCGCCTCCTTTGAGCGATGATGCTTCGGCTTCGGCGTTGCCGGCGTCTTTGGCAAATTTAACCTCCACACCCAGGGCTGCACTCACGTTCTTCACTATTTGCGAAAGCGATAGCTCGGGCTTCACTTTTCCCTTTGGTTTGCCCATATGACTCATCATGATAAGAGCACCGCCATCAGATAGTATTTTCTTCAGCGTGGGCAGTGCACCGCGAATTCGGGTGTCGTCGGTAACATTGCCGTTTGCATCCAGAGGAACATTAAAATCTACGCGGACAATTGCTTTGTGTCCTGCAAAATTGAAATTCTCGATTTTCATAAAACTGTATGTATTTAATGATGAAATATTTATTCTGTCAATCCACCGCAAACGAGTGCAGGTCTACGAACTTTCCGCGCTGTCTGCGTTGTTCTATCATTTCGGCTAGCTTTCTGCGGCGATGGGGAGCTATCCATTTCCGGGCGAAGATGTTTGGAATTGCAACACCCACGGCTATACAAATCAGAATGAGCGAACCGTTTATGGCGTTGTGAACCGCCACGGTTAATTCGCCCACTACGCCCTGCATCTCAATGAATCCGTAGAGAGCACGATACATCAACACACCCGGAACCATCGGAATCACGGCCGGGATGGTTATGCACTGATGTGGCGTGTGGAAAATGTGAACGGCCTTGATGTTGATTATCGAAATCAGAGCCGAACCGCAGAGCGACCCGATTATCGGGCCCATATCCAAACCGAAATTACCGCTCCCCGGACCCAGGCTCACAAAGTTACGTGAGCAAATGGCAATGATTCCGCCCGCAGCTATCCATGGCATCAACTTGAGCGGAATGTTATAGATGGTGGCGAAACCCATGGCCGATATTCCGGCTGCAAGAGCATATTCTATGAAGGAGTGGTGGGGCGTCATGCTCAAATCTTTGACAAAGTTGTCGATGCCGCCGCATTTAATGGCCAGCACTATTCCGAAAGCCATAGCGGTGACGATGAGCATCGTGTTCGTGGCGCGAACCAATCCGGTTTCGATATTATTGTCAAGCAAATCGTTCACCGCGTTGATGAGTGGCACACCCGGCACGATGAACAGCGCGCAGGCCATGAGCGGATGCCACGGCGTTGACGAAACGATAAAAGGCTGAAGCCACAGCGGAATAACTGCCTTCATTTCGGGCGTGGCTGTGAACGACGAGAACAACGCTAAAATAGTTGAGAGAAAAGCAGCTATGGCGAAGTTGGCATACACGTTCGAACCTAGATGATTCAGGTACATCCGCAGTCGGTTGCCCAGTGCGGCGGCTATCGAGGCATAGAAGAAAGACGTCCAGTCGCACCCGAATTGAATGCAGAAACCACCGCACGCAAAACCGGCGCATATTGCCACCATCCACTCCGAATAATGACGTTTGCCGCGACCTATGCGCTCCAGTTCGGCGCCGAATCGCTCAAGACTATAATCCTCGCTGATGGCACGCCATGTGAGCTTAGAAATTTGTTCGATGATTTCCATGTTGATGCCGTGGTTGGAGCATCGTTGCATTTTCGAGAAGCTGTGACACTCGTCGCTCAGGTTCACGTGCAGCATGTAGTAGTCTATTTCGATGTGCAGATTCTCAGCCGGCAAACCCAAATAGGCGGCTGTACGTTCAAGGTTGCGGCGCACTCTGCTAGTGTCGGCCGAACTTTCGATGAGTAACTGCCCGGTTCTTAGCAACAAGTCGAGCTTCTGCCGCAGAATCTTGCTAGTTACGATATTATCTTTTGAATTCATGTGTTAAGAGCGTTATCCTTAAAAAAAACGAATTTCTCGACACAAAGGTAAGTCTTTATGCCGAAACGTCCTGTTGGTTGAATGGAAGGCTATGCATGGCGACGGCTATATTCTTCTTTGCTCGTTCGGGTTTCAGGGCTTCGGCGAGTGGCATATCGGGCGGATTGATGGATGAAACCGATGCGAATCCGGCATCCAGTAATTTATTTGCCTCTTGCAGTCGGCCGGCAATCAAATGCACCGGCACTCCACGCTCACGGGCCATATGGAGAATCCGAACAGGCAGCTTGCCCATTAGCGTTTGTGAGTCGGCCGAACCCTCGCCGGTAAGAACAAACGACGCGCCGCGCAGTTTCTCGTCGAACGACGCTTTGTTTAAAAGAATATCGCTTCCCCATTCCATTCGCGCGCCGAGATATTGCATGAAAGCATATCCCAATCCGCCCGCCGCTCCGGCGCCTTTGTTTTGCGAGTAGTCGAAACCGAAACGTTTTAACGATGCTCGGGCGAATGTTTCGGCGCGCCTGTCGAGCATCTTTATTTCTTCCGGGCCGGCTCCTTTTTGTTTTCCGAACACAACAGCGGCTCCTCTCGGCCCGTAGAGCGGATTCTCCACATCGGAAGCCAGCGTTATTCGCACCTCCGTTCTTATTCGATTGAACACTTCTTCGCCGAACGATTCCTTGAGCGCAAGGAGCATCCCTAGTCCGCAGTCGCTGCTGGCCGAACCGCCCAGCCCCACGACAATCTCTTTTGCTCCGCTTCTTAAAGCCGCTGCCAGCAATTCGCCCACGCCGTAGGAGGTAGCTCGCAGCACTCGCCGGCTATTTTCCTCAATGAGCGTTAGACCGCATGCACGGGCCGACTCGATGATGACTGTTCCGCTTACGTCCACGGCCAATTGCGCCGTGACAGGCCGCATAAGCGCGTCGTGACAATCTACATTCAGCATCGTGCAGGGCGTTATATCTGAATATGCTTCGAGCCAACCGTCGCCTCCGTCGCTAAGCGGAATCGAGAGTATTTCGGCCTCCGGATAGCGGACTTTCAGCGCGTCGGCGGCCGCCTTTTCAGCTTCGCCCGATGTGATACAGCCCTTAAAACTGTCCATTGCCAGAATAATCTTCATGTGCATAACATATAATGTGTATTGAAAGATTGCAAAGCTACGGTTTTCCGGCATATCGATATGTTTCCTAATTGCCACCCATAAGGTACGCCCACCTGTCGACTTCGCCATTCCTTCTACCACCTGCGCTGTATCCTATCCGAATTGTTAAAATAAGCTCCAAAACGGCAGAAAAATCAGACTCGTAACTTATTGATAATCATGGATGATAGAGACGCCTAAACTTTCTGCGCATCTAGTTTAAATTAGATGCGCAGAAAGTTTGAACTTGGTGCGCAGAAAGTTTTGACGAGATGCGCATCTGCTTCCGACTGGGTTTAACAAAATTGTTACGAAACGTAAAAACCGCCCAATCTCTATAGCTAGAAACCGGACGGAGTTCAAGGGATTGACAGAAAAAATACTTCGTTTATTATCGCATGTTCATTATCGGTTAGTTTACATCAACTTCGATATTCTTTCATTTTCATTGGTTAGTTACGGTTTGGAACTCGGTTCTTCCCCGCATAAATTTCGTTTATCCTTGTACGAAATTCAATTCGTCGAGGCTGAAAGCGCGCCCCATTTCGGCACTTTTCACGAACTGAACGCTCACCTTCTTGATTAGGTTGGCGCCGGCCTTCTTGGCCTCTTCTTCAGTGGCGGTGCCTTTCGAGCTGATGGTGAGGTGGAACGAACCGAGGTCGCCCAGCCGAACGCTGTTGCCTGTCTGTAGGGCATGAATGATTTCAAATTGTAGCGCGTCGAGCACGGCCTTGATGTCGGAGCTCGAAACGGTGGAGCGTTTCTCAATCAGCTTCACAATCTGCGGCAACATCAACGGTGTCGTAGGCGCAATCTGTGCATAATACTTCGTCTCTGTCTTCTTCTGTGGGTTCTTTTTCCCCTTGATAATAAATTTAATCATTGCGTTTAAAGTTTAAATTGTTATTGTTATGAATTGATTTACACAGGCTCCGCGCGAGGCGGAGCGCCTGTTTGGGATGTTGATTTCTGATGTTCTTTATTCTGCTGCGGGGCGAATGCGGAGTGCATTGCGGGCGGCGCATGTTTTTACCGATGCCGCCCCACCGCGAATGCACGGCTTACTCGAAGGGTATTGCCGGCATGCCTCGATTGCGGTTCAAGGTTCGTTGCACGCCCACTATCCTATTGTAGCCATCAATATAGAAGGCATACGCAGCTGTGTTGTCGCCCGGCGTCGCACTCGACGACCAGTAGTAAGCCCAAGGAATTAACGAGCCTTCATAATCTAAATTCCCCCCCTGTTTATAGTAGCTTATTATTGGTATGAAAAAATAGTCGGCCGGGTTAGCGGGAGTACCTGAGGGTATATGCTTTCTTTCTAAATATACGGATGTGGTGCGGCCATCCACGTGTGGTGCGGTGGGCGTGTCCCAATAGGCTTCTTTCATGTCGTTCCATGTGAGCGAGGCGGGGTAGCCTTCGTTCGCCTTGAGATAAGCTACGATGGTACTTTTCTTTCTTAACCACAGGCCGTAATAAATCTGTTGCAACCTGCCATTGTAATAGGCGAGCTGCCATCTGTTTTCCAGATGCGGGTCGCCTTTCTTGGTATACCACCAAAGCTCGTTCACGTTGGGGCAGTCTTTGCACGACTGTGTGGCTGCCAAAGGCGCTGTTCCTTCATGATACCAGCGCGGGTCGGAATTGTCTTGAGGAAAATTATTGATGTTATCGGGAGTTCCGTCGGGCAGTATGTGATTGTACCAATAGTGATATTTGGCATCCCACATGTAGAACTTGGTACTGTAATCCATGATTTGCATATCTTGGCTTATCTTTTTGTTCCTGCCGGCGATGAAGGTTACGCTGGGGTAAGTTTTCTCGATAAAATTACTAATACTACCAAAGATGTATTGCACCTTGAAGTTGGTGTAGGTGCCCGGGGCTATCACCATGGTGGCGGCGTTGACGGCGGGCGTGGCTGTTTGGGGCAGGGAGAAGCCGCCGTTCGGGTTCACATCCAGACGAAGACTGATAGTGTTGGAGGGGGTTGTCGGCGAGGTGAGGTCGAGGCCGTTATCGGTGAAGTTGTAGGTGCCTGCCAAGGGCTGGTCGGCCGTTACTACGATAGAGGTCATACGGGCTTTTCCAATCGCTCCCGGTGCATTGTAGGGCAGGAAGGTGGCGTAGGCGGCTTTGTGTTTGAGGGTGAAGTGGTATTTTATTCCTACTTTATTGGCTGTAGCTATTCCGCAGTCGCCATATTCACCGATACGGCTGGCATCGTTGGGCACGTCCTGCCGTTGTGAAGCTTGATGGTTACTTTATCGCCTGCGGTGCTGCCGGTGCCTGTGTAGCGCACGGGGTAGGAGGGGGCAGTGAAGTTGCCTTCAAAAGAGAAGCTGGCCTTGGATGCCCGCTTAACTCCGCCGGGCGTGGTGGTGTTATTTGTAAGTACATCGCTGATGGTGTTGCTGGCATCTTGTATCAATGTGCCTCCGTTGTTTACCCAAAGGCGGTCGCCGGCAGTCCAATAGTAGTGCAGGCCGCGGTTGAGGCCGCCGTTGTCGAAGTATTCGGCGGTGGTGCGGGTCTTTGTGTCGTTTTCCTCTACCACAAAAGCGGTGAGGCCTTTCGTGCCGGGTTCTTGCTGGTTACTCTTGCCGTTATCTTGCTGCGTTGCAGCTTCTTCGGCGCAGCCTGTCATCAGTAGCAGTGTAGCGATGAGTAATGTTGAACTGTTTAATCTTTTCATTTGTTTGTCCTTTCTTCTTTTCGTGTTTGTTACCAAATACTGCCGAACTTGGGTTCGGGGGTTGCGTCCTCATCTTCTTCGTCGAAGAAGCCTTGCTTGGCGTTGAGGTCTTGCCCGTCGTCGTTGCCGTCGTCGTGCCCGCCGCTGTTGGGGAACGAGGTGGATAATAGCTGTTGGTCAAACGATGTAGGAACGACCTCAATAGCAGGGCTTACATACGCCTGCTTCCTGAATGGTTCTCTCTTCATATTTCAATCATTTTAAGGGTGAATAATTCGTAGTAATTTCCGCCTTTCGCCCCTTGGCGAACAGGCATGAAAAAGCGAACAAAGGGAACTCCTTGGAGCCCTTTGTTTATAGGGGATGCGACATGCTTCGC
>NZ_BAKH01000007.1 GCF_000614105.1 Prevotella micans DSM 21469 = JCM 16134 | reverse complement strand
ACGAGTTAAATCCAACGGCGGGAACGTTTCGCCAAAGGGCGACGAGCCGAATCCAACGGCGGGAACGTTTCGCCAAAAGGCGACGAGTTAAATCCAACGGCGGCAAAGCTTCGCCAAAGGGCGAACGTGAGATACTCTTAAACCGAACCCACACATCCTTCGATATGGGGTGTAACCTAAACAAAGTCTGCCCGTTTTATTTGTTAGACCAAGTCTTATAAATCGGTTCAATTCGAACAAATCGTGAGATTGGAGGGTGGAAAACATATCGTTATGTTTTTCGTACTTTTGCGGTGAACTAAAATAAGGAATCGAATCATGATATTATCGATGACAGGCTACGGTAAATCTGTCGTGGCCTATAAGGAGAAGAAAATTCACGTAGAAATTAAATCGCTCAACAGTAAGGCGCTCGACCTTTCTGTGCGTATCACGCCAATATATCGAGAAAAAGAAATGGAAATTAGGCATCATCTGGCTAAAGAGCTCGAACGGGGGAAGGTCGACTTTTATATCTGGGTAGAGAAAGATGTCGCGAACGATGCTACACCAATAAATGCCGCACTGGTGGAAAATTATTATAACCAGATTAAAGAGATTTCGGCTAAGACGGGTATCGCTGAACCTGCAGATTGGTTCGGACTGTTGGTTAGAATGCCCGATGTGATGACACAACCCGAAATTGAAGAACTCAACGAAGACGAATGGCACATGGCTCAACAGGCTATAGATGAAGCGCTCGGACTGCTGAATGATTTCAGAAAACAAGAGGGCGAAGCATTGTTCAATAAGTTCAATGAGAAGATTAATAATATCGAGAATCTGCTGGCTTCAATTGCACCGTTTGAAGAACATCGCGTCGAGAAAATAAAAGAGCGAATCGAAGAGGGATTAAAACAACTCACTAGTGTTGATTACGACAGAAATCGTTTGGAACAGGAACTTATATACTATATCGAGAAGCTCGATATAAGCGAGGAAAAACAACGTCTGCTGAATCATCTGAAATATTTCCGCGAAACAATGCAGGAGGGAGCCCATGGAGTGGGCAAAAAACTCGGATTCATTGCCCAGGAAATGGGTCGGGAAATAAACACGACCGGTGCAAAAAGTAATCAGGCCGAGATGCAGAATATCGTTATCCGGATGAAAGACGAGCTTGAACAAATCAAGGAACAAGTGTTGAACGTAATGTGATTATGCAGCAGGGTAAATTGATTGTTTTTTCGGCGCCATCAGGTTCGGGTAAGAGTACACTCGTTGGTTGGTTGATGGCTGAACATCCGGAACTCAAACTAACATTCTCGGTGAGTTGCACAACTCGCGAACCACGAGGCAATGAAAAGAATGGAGTAGAATATATCTTCCTTTCTACCGAAGAATTCAAGGAGCGTATCGCGTCTGATGAATTCATAGAATACGAGGAGGTTTATGCCGGTCGTTTCTATGGAACATTGAAGACGCAGGTTGAGCGACAATTGTCGGCCGGTCAGAACGTGATATTCGATGTAGACGTTAAGGGCGGTTGTAACATCAAGAAGTTCTATGGTAACAGGGCACTCAGCATATTCATTCAACCGCCGTCGGTAAACGAACTCCGGCGCCGACTTGAACAGCGCGGAACCGATTCTGCAGAAGCAATTCAAAGTAGAATTGCAAAAGCAGAATACGAAATGACCTTTGCCGACCGGTTCGACACAGTGATAGTGAACGACGAACTTACGTTAGCTCAAGAAAAAGTCTATAAAACAGTGGTTAACTTCTTGAATCGTTGAAGCAGAATTCTATGGAAATCGGCATCTTCGGTGGCTCGTTCAATCCAATCCACAATGGCCATATCATCCTGGCCGAAACATTCTTGGAACAATGCTCGTTAGACGAAGTTTGGTTGATGGTAACACCTCAAAACCCATTCAAAACAAAAGCAGAACTACTCGACGACGACAAGCGTCTCGAACTCGGAAAGCAAGCCGTTGCCAATTACCCGAAGCTGAAAGTTTCTGATTATGAATTCCATCTTCCCAAACCATCTTACACATGGAACACACTGCAATCACTGAAAAAAGATTATCCACAAACAAATTTCACACTCTTGATTGGCGGCGACAACTGGGCGGCTTTTAATCGCTGGTCTCATGCAGCCGATATCCTTGCAAATTATCCCATAGCAATCTTTCCGCGACGAGGATATCCGTTAGATAAACAACTACTAAAAGCAGGACAACAAATTCTTCAAACACCACTACTGGACATCAGCAGTTCTGATATACGCAGACGAATCAAGCAAGGTGAATCCATCGACAAAATGATACCAGCCTGCATTCTGCAACAAGTAAGAAATCTCTATCTTTAGGTGATTCCCAAAGGCACTTAGGGAATCACCTTTCTGAAGGACCTCCCTTTTACCTTTCCTTTGCCAACGTTACATCGCACAAACATAATTTCTAACAACGCAAAAAGCAAACGATTATGAAACAGTTAATATTTACAATCGTTGCGTTCCTAACGTTTTCAATCTCGAGCAACGCAATGGGCTATCAGCAAGCACGCCTTCAAGCATTGTTTCTAACAGACAAAATGGCCTACGAGCTCAACCTAACTGAAGAGCAATATGAGGCTGCCTATGAAATCAACATGGATTATTTGATGAGTCTGAACACGGTCGATGATTTATACGGTGCCTATTGGACTTATCGGAATCTTGATTTTAGTTATATCCTTTTTGACTGGCAATATCGTGCATTTGTAAATACTTCATATTTCTATCGTCCCGTATGGATGAATAGAGGATATTGGAGTTTCGGAATATATGCCCGCTATCCACGTCGCGATTATTTCTACTTCGGCGAACCACGATTCTACACCGTCTATCGAGGTGGACACAGTTGGCAAATGAATGGTGGCAGAAGCTGGTATTATGAGCGTGATTTTGTAAGTCCACGCCAAGGCCGTGATTTCGGAATGCGCGACCAATTCGACCGTGGATACTATGGAGATGAATACCGTTTCAGTGGAGTTCGTGCACCACGCCGAGATTTCCAGAATGATCGTACCCGTTCTTTCGGCTCAACACCTAATCGTTATTATGGAGGAGGATATGCCCCTTCACGAGAAAGTTCCACACGCACCACGGTTGGACGTTATCCCGGAGTAATGCGTAATAATTCGTTTGAAGGTAGTCGCAGCTTTGGAAACGGAACTCCAAGTCGTTCATTCAACGAACCAAATCGTTCGTTCTCACCCTCACAAACACCTCGTTCGTCGTCTCAACTTCCGAGTCGTTCGTTCTCGCCCTCACAAGGAAGTAATTCTTTAAGCACTCCAAGTAGAACGTTCGGCAGCAGTCCAAGTCGTTCTTTCGGTAGTGGGACATTTAGCGGTCACAGATAAAAAGATATAATTGCAAACCTGAGATTTTTAAGACACGCCACACTATACTCGAAGTTCTTCATAAAGCATAAGATAATAAAAGGAATAAGATTGATTATTAGTACAAACTGAATCTACAATTTTAAAGAGTTAATAGATTTAGAGAGCGGAATTGCACGTGATGTGTAGTTCCGTTTCTTGTTATAGAGTATGGAGTTAAGGTGCTTATAGTTGCACATCTTTTTTTGATTTGTGCAGACAAATCAATACCTTTGCGCGTAGATAATTTAATTCACAATATGGAAAATATCCCAAGTTTTAATGAGTTGATTGAACGAAGCATTATAGAGCATTGGGATCTTGATGCTCTCACGGATTATAAAGGTAGAACGCTACAATATCATGACGTGGCACGAAAGATCGAAAAATTACATATTATGTTCGAGGCTAGTGGAGTGAAACAAGGTGACAAAATTGCCATTTGCGGGAGAAACTCTTCGATGTGGGCCGCAACATTCCTTGCGATATTGACTTATGGAGCTATTGCCGTGCCGATTCTTCATGAATTCACCGCTGAGCAAATACATAATATCGTTAATCATTCCGATGCGAAGCTGCTTTTCGCAGGCGATGTTGTAAGTACACAAATCGATGCAGCTCAAATGCCGAATATTGAAGGAATTATTTATCTGCCTGACCTATCACTCATCCTTAGCCGAACCGAAAAACTCACCTATACACGCGAACATCTCAACGAAATGTTCGGTCAAAAATACCCTAAGTATTTCCGAGCTGAACACGTACATTATTATCGCGAAAAAAATCCTGATGAACTCGCGCTCATCAACTACACCAGCGGCACAACTGGACATTCGAAAGGGGTTATGATTCCCTATCGTGCAATGTGGAGTAATGCCGATTTTGCGATGAACGTATTGGGCGACAAACTAAAGCCAGGCGACAATATTATCAGTATTCTCCCCATGGCCCACATGTATGGAATGGCATTCGAATTTATTTTCGAGTTCATCTGCGGTTTGCACATTTTCTATCTAACCCGAATTCCTTCACCGGCAATCATTGCACAAGCTCTGCAAGACGTGAAGCCTGCCATAATGATTGCTGTTCCACTGGTGATAGAGAAGATTATCCGAAAAAAAGTATTCCCTAAAATTCAGAATAATAAAATGAAGATTCTCCTCAACACCCCCGTAATCAACAAAAAAGTGCGCGAGAAGATTAAGGAACAGGTTTATGAAGCGTTCGGAGGTAATCTCTACGAAATCATAATTGGTGGTGCAGCCTTGAATGGTGAGGTTGAACATTTCCTAAAACAAATAGAATTTCCTTTCACCGTGGGTTATGGAGCCACCGAATGCGCGCCAATAATTTGCTATCGCGATTGGAAAACTTTCGTTCCAGGTTCTTGTGGACAAGCCGCATTACATCAAGAAGTTCGTATAGACAGTACCGACCCCGAGAACACTCCGGGTGAGATTCTCACCAAAGGACCTAATGTTTTGTTAGGATATTACAAAAATGATGAAGCCACCCAAACAGCCATTGACAGTAATGGATGGTTCCATACCGGTGACCTCGCAACTATGGATTCTGACGGTAATGTTTTCATTAAAGGTCGTTCAAAGAATATGCTTCTTGGTAGCAACGGACAGAACATTTATCCTGAGGAAATTGAAGACAAACTAAATTCGCTCACTCTAGTCTCTGAAGGATTAGTGATTCAGGAAGGTGAGAAACTCGTTGCCCTTGTTCATCCAGACTACGACGAAGCTAACATACTTGGGCTTAACACCGGCGACATTAGCGAGATTATGGAGCATAACCGCCAACAACTCAATGAAGAAATGCCTATTTATTCTAAAATTTCCGTTATCAGAATTCAGGAAGAAGAATTTGAAAAGACTCCGAAAAAATCAATCAAACGTTATTTGTATCAGAAGTAACTAGGCATCGAACTGAATATAAAGAGCGAGGAGTTATCAAAGTGATAACTCCTCGCTCTTTTGTAACTTTGCCAACAAATTTTCAAGGTTAGAATGACACAAGAACAAATACAGATTCAAACGCAAAAACAACAGCAATTACAACGACTCTCGCAACAACAATTACAAGTGGTTAGACTGCTGGAAATGCCACTTACCGAACTCGAAGAAAATGTGAATGCCGAACTTGATGACAATCCGGCTCTCGAAATTGGAATTGAAGATGAAAAAAACGGCTCCCAAGATTTTGAAACTGAAGAACACGAAGATTTCGACACACAACATGAACGCGAAGAAAGGCAAGATGCACTAGATACGGCATTGGAGAGAATGCGGTCGGACGATGATTTACCGGTTTATGACACTAGGCAGCACGACAATAATGCGGATTATGAAGAAATTGTGTACGGAGATACCACTTCATTCATAGACAAACTAAATGAACAGATAGGCGAACACCGCCTAACCAACCATCAAAGAAAAATAATGGAATATCTAATAGGAAGTCTTGACGATGACGGATTGCTCAGGAAGAAACTTGATGTCATAAGCGATGAACTCGCAATATATCACGGTATCGAGGCTTCCCCGAAGGAAATTGAGAACGTGTTGAAGATTCTTCAGGAGTTCGACCCTCCCGGAATCGGCGCACGATCGTTGCAGGAGTGTTTGCTGCTGCAAATTGAACGTAGAGTGCAAAATGGTGAATGGAAAGAGAATGATGAGATGTATAAGAATATTCGTCGCACCATTTCATCGTATTTCGAACTGTTCACAAGGAAACGTTGGGATAAGATAGGCTCTCTCCTCGGACTCTCTAACGATGGAACAGCCCGGCTAGAAACCGAAATCAGAAAACTGAATCCGAAGCCGGGCTCATCGATGGGCGAAACGCAGGGACGTAATGTTCAGCAAATAACTCCCGACTTCATTGTTGAGACCGACGACAACGGTAACATAACATTCACACTCAATAATGGAAATCTGCCTGAATTACATGTGTCGACAGCTTTTGCCGAGATGCTTACAGCTTATCGCGATAACAAGCAAAGTATGAGTCGGCAGGCGAAGGAGGCATTGCTCTATATAAAGGAAAAGGTCGATAAGGCACAAGGATTTATCGATGCAGTAAAGCAACGTCGCGAAACACTTCGTATAACTATGCAGGCCATCATCGAAATTCAGCGAAAATTTTTCCAGGATGGTGATGAGGCCGATCTCAAACCTATGATTTTGAAAGATATTGCTGATATTACTGGGCTTGATATATCAACCATTTCGCGAGTGAGCAATATCAAATATGCTCAAACACGCTGGGGAACTTTTCCGCTTAGATTTTTCTTTACCGACAGCTATACAACCGACGAAGGCGAGGAAATGTCGACTCGTAAAATTAAGATGACGCTCAAAGAAGTAATTACCCTAGAAGATAAAAGCAATCCGCTAAGCGACGAAGCACTAGCAAAAATCATGAAACAAAAAGGTTTTCCAATTGCCCGTAGAACAGTAGCCAAATATCGTGAACAACTCGGATTGCCTATTGCTAGACTACGCCGTTAAAAAAGCCATCATAAAGAAATAATGACCGAAAAGAATATCATTCTCGCAGCCCGAGTGGCTAGTATGCTTATCACACCTTTTTACTTACCAGTTATGGGTGTGATTGCTGTTTTTATATTCAGTTATCTGAATATGTTTCCGTGGCAAACCAAACTGTCGCTCGTTTTGATGGTTTACCTTTTTACGGTTCTCATTCCTACACTTCTCATCCATATTTATAGGACATACCATGGCTGGACTCTCATTCAACTCGGACAACGTGAACGACGAATGGTGCCCTATGTGATGTCGATTATGTGTTATCTGACGTGTTTCTATATAATGAACAGACTGCACCTACCCCATCTTCTTACTTCGATTCTAATGGTAGCCCTCGTGATTCAAATTCTGTGTGCGGTGATAAATGTGTGGTGGAAAATTTCGACTCACACGGCGGCTGTCGGCGGTGTAGTGGGTTCCTTACTAGCTTTTTCGATACTGCTGAATTTTAATCCAATTTGGTGGCTATGCCTAACCATTGTGGTATCGGGAGTGGTTGGGTCGAGCAGAATAATTTTACGTCAGCACAGTCAAACACAGGTCACATGCGGCTTATTACTAGGACTGGTTAGTTCTTTTATTACGATTATTCTCATTTAAAATATCAATATCAATGAAACCTTTAGTTAGTATAATCATGGGGTCGACAAGCGACTTACCCGTGATGGAAAAAGCCTGTAAATGGCTAGAAGAACAAGAAATCCCGTTCGAAATGAATGCTCTCTCTGCGCACCGTACTCCAGAGGCTGTGGAGCAATTCGCTCACGAAGCCGAACACCGCGGAGTTAAAGTGATTATTGCCGGTGCCGGAATGGCTGCTGCTCTGCCAGGAGTGATAGCCGCATCTACATCGTTGCCGGTTATCGGAGTACCAATAAAAGGAATGCTCGACGGCTTGGACTCTCTGCTATCGATTGTTCAGATGCCACCCGGAATTCCGGTGGCCACGGTTGGTGTGAACGGTGCACAAAATGCTGCCATACTGGCTGCCGAGATGATATCTTTAGGTGATGAACAGATTACCCAGAAGGTGAAGATTTGGAAATCGTCTCTCGGTTTGAAAATAGAACAAGCAAATAAGGAACTTGCCGGAATAAGCGACTATAAATTCAAATGTTGAGCTTTATTGGTGTCGGGTTTGCAAAATGCATCGTTCCGGAAAAAGCAAGGTTTAGGTTATGCAAGTTTACTGCTAAGAAATGAATGATTTTATGAACGTAATTGCTGGAACACAGCGTTCCGAGGTTTCCAAAAACAGCATTCGAACTACCAAACTGACAGCCAACATAAGTTCTCTTATCCAAAACCAGTATATAAGAACAGACTTCAATGACCCGTAATAATAATAAACAGGCACCCAATTAAAATTCTAGAAAAGATTAGTGCAAGTAGAAAGTTTAGCTACTTTTGCGCCCTTAAGAAATGTTATACTGATTGTTATGCAAGAAAATTTAGTGATTGTCGAGAGTCCGGCGAAAGCCAAAACCATCGAAAAATTCCTGGGAAAAGATTATAAAGTGATGTCGTCATACGGACACATTCGCGACTTGAAAAAAAAAGAACTTAGCATAGATGTCGACACCCTAATGCCCGACTACGAGGTGCCTGACGAAAAGAAAAAAGTCGTCAGCGAACTGAAGAAAAATGCAAAAACCGCAAAAAAAGTCTGGCTCGCATCCGATGAAGACCGCGAAGGAGAAGCCATAAGCTGGCATTTGTGCGAAGTACTCGAACTCGACGAAAAAAACACAAATCGTATAGTCTTTCACGAAATAACCAAACCTGCAATCCTCGAAGCCATCGAACACCCACGCCACCTAAACATGAATCTTGTCAACGCACAACAAGCACGCCGGGTTCTCGATCGCTTGGTAGGTTTCAAACTCTCGCCGGTACTATGGCGTAAAGTCAAACCAGCCCTCAGTGCAGGTCGTGTGCAAAGCGTAGCCGTAAGACTAATCGTTGAACGCGAGCGCGAAATACAAAACTTTAAATCAGAGGCATATTACAGGGTTAATGCAGTGTTCGTAATTGAAAATCAAGATAGTACAAAGAGTGAAATACATGCAGAACTGAACAAACGCTTCTCAAATAATGAAGAAGCATTGGCATTTTTGGAACAATGCAAAAACGGGCATTTCATCGTTTCGTCAATTACCAAAAAACCGTTGAAACGCACCCCTGCTCCACCATTCACAACCTCAACCCTGCAACAGGAAGCAGCTCGTAAACTGGGATTTACCGTAGCCCAAACCATGATGGTTGCCCAACGCCTCTACGAAGCCGGTCGAATAACCTATATGCGAACAGATAGTGTGAATCTTTCAGGCTTAGCCATAAACACGAGCAAGGAAGAAATTACCCGACTCTATGGAGAGAATTATAGTAAAGTACGACAATATCATACCAATAGTAAAGGTGCTCAGGAAGCACACGAAGCCATTCGTCCCACCTATATGAAAACAACCGCGATAGAAGGAACCAATCAGGAAAAACGTCTCTATGACTTGATTTGGAAACGCACAGCCGCATCGCAGATGGTTGACGCACAGATTGAAAAAACAACCGTTAGCATCAGCATAACTCCCGAATCAGAGAAGAACGCCCTAAAAGATTTGCAGTTCATCGTCGTAGGTGAAACGATGGTTTTCGACGGATTCCTAAAAGTCTATCGCGAATCGAAAGACGACGACGAACAGGACGAAGAAGAATCGCACATCCTACCCTCGATGCACGAAGGAGAAGAACTAGAACGTCACAAAATCGTTTCGACTGAACGCCATTCAATGGGACCAAACCGATACACAGAAGCTAGCTTGGTACATAAGCTAGAAGAATTGGGAATCGGACGCCCATCGACCTATGCTCCTACCATATCGACAATTCAACAACGGGGATATGTTCAGAAAGGCGATAAAGAAGGAACGAAACGGGAGTATGTTGTAGACACGCTTCAAGATTCACAAATCAATTCATGCATCAAAACAGAAATGGCTGGGGCCGATAAAGGCAAACTAATCCCCACTGATATCGGAATAGTCGTAACTGATTTCCTACTCGGGCACTTCCCAAATATTATGGACTATAATTTCACGGCGAAAATAGAGCAGGATTTCGATAAGATTTCTGAAGGTAAGGCCGAATGGCATAAAGAAATGCTGAGTTTCTATAAAAACTTCGCACCCGAAGTTGATTCGGTTATGAATACCCGTTCAGAACATAAGGCAGGCGAGCGTCAATTAGGAATAGATCCTAAAACAAATAAACCAGTGTTCGTGAAAATAGGTCGCTATGGTCCTGTTATTCAAATAGGCACAGCTGACGACGAGGAAAAGCCCCGCTTTTCGCAAATTCCTTCAAGCAAAAGCATGGAAACCATAACATTAGAAGAAGCCCTCGAGCTTTTCAAACTACCCAGAACAGTTGGACAGTTTGAAGGAGCAGATATAATTATTGGAACCGGTCGTTTCGGTCCTTATGTGTTGCACGACAAAAAATATGTTTCGATTCCTAAAGAAGAAGACCCGTTCACAATTTCGCTAAACACAGCTATTCATTTAATCCAGAATAAACGTGCTCTGGAGGCTCAACGTCACATCAAAAAATTCGAAGAAGATGAAAATATGGAGGTGATGAACGGCAAATATGGACCATATATTTTACACAACGGTAAGAACTATCGCATCCCAAAGAATTTTCATGAAAAAGCATCCGAACTCACCTACGAACAATGCGTGGATATCGTAAAGAATGCCCCCGAACCTAAGCCAAGAAGAGGAAAGAAACAATAAACATAAATATTCCAAACATCATGATAAAAGCCACAGAAACCGAAGTAACTAGAGTAATCATCATCGGCTATATGGGTTCCGGAAAAACAACTGTAGGAATAGAACTGGCAAAACGGGTAGGTTTTGCATTCTACGATTTAGATTGGTATATCGAAAGTCGTATGCGAAAAACTGTCAAACAACTGTTCGACGAACGAGGCGAAGAAGGATTTCGCACCATAGAACACAATATGCTACACGAAGTTGCAGAGTTCGAGAACGTGGTTGTTTCATGCGGTGGTGGAACACCTTGCTTTTATGATAATATGGATTATCTCAACAATCAGGGCAAAACAGTTTATCTGAAAGCTGAGCCTAAAGTCCTTCTCAGACATCTCAAAATGGGTAAGAGTATAAGACCATTGATCTTAGATAAGAGCGAGCAAGAAATGAAAGAATTTATCGTTGAACAACTCACAAATCGTACACCTTTCTATGAAAAGGCACAGTACATTCTTGACGTAAGCCTATTGGACAACTACGAAAAAATTCAAACTTCGGTTGAGCAGATACATAGCTTGCTTTTCTGTAAAGCCGACAAACACGACAATTAAATAAAACACTCGTATCTAATGAAGAAATGGACAATAGAAGATTCGAAAGAACTATATAATATAAGCGGCTGGGGAACATCCTATTTCGGAATCAATTCGAAAGGTGATATCTATGTCACACCATGCAAAAACAACACTGAAATTGATCTCCGCGATATCATGGATGAACTTATCCTCCGCGACGTAACTCCTCCAGTATTGTTGCGTTTCCCGGACATTCTAGACAGTCGCATTGAAAAAACATCATATTGTTTTGAGAAGGCCAAACAGAAGTATGATTATAAAGGTGAGAACTTCATCATCTATCCCATAAAGGTGAACCAGATGCAACCGGTCGTGGAGGAGATTATTTCGCACGGTCGCAAATTCAACCTCGGATTGGAGGCCGGTTCAAAGCCAGAACTTCACGCCGTCATTGCTGTGCAGTGTCAAAGCGATTCTCTAATAATCTGCAATGGATATAAAGACCAAAGCTATATTGAGCTTGCTTTGTTGGCCCAAAAGATGGGGAAACGCATCTTTATTGTCGTTGAAAAGCTCAACGAAATAGATATCATAGCGCAAGCTGCAAAAAAGCTCAACGTCAAGCCGAATCTCGGAATCAGAATCAAACTCGCTTCAAGTGGCTCGGGTAAATGGGCTGAAAGTGGAGGTGATGCTTCGAAATTCGGACTAACCTCCTCAGAACTTCTGCAAGCCTTGACCACTCTCGACGAAAAAGGTTTGCACGATAGTCTGCGACTTATTCATTTCCATATTGGCTCACAAATAACCAAGATACGTCGCATTCAAACTGCGCTTACAGAAGCAGCACAATATTATGTCAATCTCCGAAAAATGGGATATAATGTTGATTTCGTTGATTGTGGTGGTGGATTAGGAGTCGACTATGACGGGACACGCTCATCAAACAGTGGAAGCTCTGTAAACTATAGTATCCAGGAGTATGTGAACGATTGTGTATATGCATTCGTCGATGCTGCAAATAAAAGTGAAATAGAACATCCAAATATCATCACCGAAAGCGGAAGAAGCTTAGCTGCACACCATTCAGTGCTTATCATAGACGTGTTGGAAACAGCCTCTCTACCCGAAATGCCTGAAGAATTTGAAGCAAAAGAATCCGACCATCAATTAGTACGTGACCTATACGATATTTGGGACAATATTGACTCACGAAACATGCTTGAAGATTGGCACGATGCAGAACAGATCCGTGAAGAAGCACTCGAACTTTTCTCACATGGAATGGTAGACCTTAAAACTAGGGCCGAAATAGAAGCGATGTACTGGAGCGTTTGTCATGAAATCAATAACATCGCAAAGAACATGAAACATGTCCCAGAAGAGCTTCGTAATCTCGATAAACTATTAGCAGATAAATATTTCTGTAACTTCTCGCTCTTCCAATCTCTGCCCGACAGTTGGGCTATAGACCAACTGTTTCCTGTTATGCCAATCCAAAGACTAAACGAATGCCCTTCGAGAAATGCAACCCTACAAGACATTACCTGCGATAGTGACGGGAAAATAACCAACTTTGTTACCGGTAATCGTATTGGACACGTCTTACCCGTACATCCACTAAAACGCACGGAACCATATTACCTCGGAGTATTCCTCATCGGAGCCTACCAGGAAATACTCGGCGACATGCATAATCTTTTCGGCGACACAAATGCAGTACATGTTTCTGTGAAAGATGGTTCTTATCACATAGATCAAATATTCGATGGTGAAACTGTAGAAGAAGTGTTGGAATACGTACAGTATAACCCCAAAAAACTAGTTCGCCAACTAGAAATATGGGTTACAAAAAGCGTCAAACAGGGCAGAATATCACTCGAAGAAGGAAAAGAATTCCTCAGCAACTATCGTAGCGGATTATACGGATATACCTACCTCGAATAATATACAACATTCTAAAATAAAGTTAAAACACATCTTGCTTGTAACAATATCCCTATCAAAATCGTCATTGAAATAGAGAGAATGAACAAGATAAGTTTCCGAAACGATATACTGCCAATGAAGAATCAGCTCTTTAGATTGGCTTTCCGTATAACTCTCGATAGTGCAGAAGCAGAAGACATCGTGCAAGATACACTGATAAAGGTTTGGAATAAACACACCGACTGGGAAACAATAGAATCGATCGAAGCATTCAGTTTGAAAATATGCCATAATCTAGCACTCGATCGAAGCAAACTCAGAGACAACAACAATAACTCCCTTGAGGATGTGAACATAGATGAACCGCAAACCTCATATACTCCGCAAGACAGAATGATTCAGCGGGATAAAGTTCGGCTCATAAAAGAAATCGTCGACTCACTTCCAGAAAAACAACGTAGTTGCATGCAACTACGCGATTTTGAGGGGAAACAATATAAAGAAATCGCTGCTATTCTTGATATAACGGAAGAACAAGTCAAAGTGAATATATTCCGAGCACGTCAAACTGTAAAGCAGAAATACAAGAAAATAGAAGATTATGGATTATAAGTATATAGAGCAATTGCTGGAGCGTTATTGGCACTGCGAAACCTCACTTCAAGAAGAGAAAATCCTACGTACATTCTTCTCACAAAAGAATGTTCCTGTAGGTTTGGTATCTTATAAAGATTTATTCATTTACGAACATTCCGAGAAAGATACTGTCAAATTAAACGACGATTTTGACAAAAAAATCCTGTCCATTATTAATGAAAAACCGGTCAAAGCATGCATTATCACAATACACCAACGCTTCATGCCCCTCTTTAAAGCCGCAGCTATTGTAGCAATAATACTGACACTCGGCAACGCAATACAGAATGCATTCACAGAAAACACAACACAGAACGTTTCAAACACAGCTAGAATAAATAAAACTCAAGAAGGCCCATCGGTTGCAAAGGCCGACTCTACAAAAACCGACTCTCTGCAACACAATACTCCGGCAGAGGCTCCAATCATCAAATAGAAATTTTATGCTTTCTCTATAAACAATTCGTGTTTAATAAAACAACCAGAACCGACATCCTTAAAAAAGATGTCGGTTCTTATTTTAAGACGACTACTAATGCGAATATTTATATGTAATAAATGACTAAACTTTAGAAAAAAGGTACCGTCGGATTTCTAAACTTAAAATAAGGAGATACAACGAGAACATAATATGCTTACAGGCACTTATTGTTACTTTTGCATGCAATATTTTACTCAATAACATAATATGAAACGATTCATCATTGTAACTATGACTTTATTGACTACAAGCAGTGCCGTATTATCAGCACATAAGGGCTCAGAAACAACCATAAAATTGATAGCAACATCGGATGTTCATGGCGCTTTCTTTGCATATGATTTCCTGGCTAAACAACCAGCAAAAGGTTCGATGGCCAGAGTGATGACATTTGTAAACAACGTAAGAAATAAGATTGGCAACGATGCAGTATGCCTACTCGATAATGGAGACATTCTTCAGGGACAACCCATATCATATTATTATAACTATGTACAAACCAACCGAGATAATATCGCAGCTGAAGTACTGAATTTCATGAAGTACGACGCTGCAACCATCGGTAATCACGACCTTGAAACGGGGCATGCTGTCTATGATAAATGGAAAAATGAACTTACCTGCCCGTTGCTCGGAGCTAACGTTATCAACACAAGAAGCGGTCGGCCCTATTTTCTTCCCTATACAACGATTGTGAAGAGAAATGGCGTGCGCATAAGCATCATCGGAATGCTCACACCCGCAATTCCTAATTGGCTTGAGGAAGAACTTTGGAGCGGTATAAGCTTCGAGGAAATCGTGTCGTGTGCACAACGAACAATTGATGAGGTAAAGAAAAAAGAGCACCCCGATATAATCGTAGGACTCTTTCATTCGGGATGGAACGGAGGAATCAAAACTGAAACCTACGACGAGGATGCAGCTGAACAGGTGGCGAAACAAGTACAGGGATTCGACGTAATTTTCTTCGGGCACGACCACACAATACACAACTCAGTAGTGAAACACGAAGACGGGCGAACGGTATTGTGTCTCAATCCGGCTAATAATGCTATGCGAGTTGCGCTGGCAACAGTTAGATTGGTGAAACGAAAAGGGAGGTTTGAGATAAAGGAAAAGTCTGGCGAACTAGTTGATGTTCGGAAACTGGAACCCGACAGTGTGTTCGAAGAACATTTCAAAAACGAAATCAACGAGGTAAAAGCATGGTCTGCCGAGGAAATCGGTCGTTTCAAAGAAACAATATCAAGCAAAGATTGCTATTTCGGCAGTTCGGCTTTCAACGACCTTATTCTTCAACTCGAGCTCGACATCACACATTCCGATATTGCTTTCAATGCGCCGTTGCAGTTCAATACGGAAATAAAAGCCGGTCCGATAACGATTGCCGACATGTTCAAGCTCTACAAATATGAAAACGGACTCTATGTGATGCGGCTAACTGGACGCGAAATAAAGCAATATCTCGAAATGAGCTATGCTCTGTGGACTAACACTATGCGTAGCGCCGACGACCACTTATTGCTTCTGGCTAATACAAAGAACGATTCACAACGAGCCGGATTCAAGAATCTGGCATTCAACTTCGACTCGGCTGCCGGAATAGATTATGAAGTCGATGTAACCAAACCCAACGGCAAGAAGGTAAGAATAATACGAATGAGCAGCGGCGAACCGTTCGACGAAAATAAGTTCTACAATGTCGCTATAAACAGCTATCGCGGTAACGGTGGTGGCGAACTCCTAACTAAAGGAGCCGGTATTGCTCACGATGCACTCAAAGGACGAATAGTTTGGAAAAGTGAGCGCGACCAGCGGTACTATCTAATCGAAGAAATCAAGAAAGCCGGCGAGATGAATCCGAAACCGCTAGGCAACTGGAAATTCGTACCCGAGAAGTGGACAATTCCGGCTGCACTTCGCGACCGTAAACTGCTTTTCGGCGACAACGATAGTACCTTTCAGAAAAACGATAGTACCTTTCACCAAAAACGATAGTACCTTTTACCAAAAACGATAGTACTTTTTGCCCAAAACGATAGTACTTTTTGCCCAAAACGATAGTACCTTTTTCTGAAAACGATAGTACCTTTCATCAGAAACGATATTACCTTTCATCGAAAACGAAATAACAAACCCTTATACAACACATAATGAGACTCTTAGAAAAAGCTTTAGGATTCGACCCTAAAAGCATGAAACTACGCACCGAACTTATTGCGGGCGCAACAACCTTTCTAACCATGAGCTACATTCTAGCCGTGAATCCTTCAATCTTATCGTTTACCGGAATGGACAAAGGCGCGCTATTCACAGCCACAGCTCTATCTGCAGCAATTGCAACTCTACTACTGGCTTTCATGGCCAAACTTCCTTTTGCGCAGGCACCGTCAATGGGATTGAACGCATTCTTCGCATACACGCTTTGTCAGGCAATGGGCTTCACGTGGCAACATTCGCTCGCTATAATGTTCATCGAGGGAGTTGTGTTCATCATCATAACCTTCTTCAACGTCAGGGAAATAATTCTCGACTCCATCCCAGCCAATCTACGCTATGCCATATCGGCCGGAATAGGAATGTTCATCGCTTTCATCGGACTGAAGAATGCCGGTATAATCGTAGCTAATGAAGGAACGTTCGTTGGTCTTGGTGCGTTCACAGGCCCATGTCTGCTTGGTATACTGGCAATATTGCTCAGCGGAATCCTCATGGCACATAACGTTAAGGGCGCACTTTTCTGGAGCATAATCGTAGCCACGCTTGCAGGTATACCAATGGGCGTAACACAGCTCCCTAACTCGTGGATACCGGTTTCGATTCCGCAAAACTTGTCGCCCATATTCGCCAAGTTCGATTTCAGCGGACTGCTTAATCTCAAAACCGTTCTGGTAGTGTTTTCGCTGCTAATCATCAATATTTTCGATACCATTGGTACACTTATGGGATTGGCCGACAAAACCGGTATCGTGCAACCTGATGGAACCATCCCGCGAGTGAAAGAAGCCATGATGAGCGATGCCATAGGAACAACCTGTGGTGCGGTGCTGGGCAGCTCAACCCTGACAACCTATGTTGAAAGCGCTAGCGGAATAGCCGAAGGTGGACGGTCGGGCGTAACGGCATTCGTTGTCGGTGTGTTTTTCATCATTTCGCTATTTCTATCGCCCATCTTCCTTCTTATTCCAAGTTCGGCAACAAGCGGAGCACTAGTGATGGTTGGTGTGCTGATGCTTGACTCGGTAAAGAAACTCGACCTGGAAAATATCACCGAATCGTTCCCAGCGTTCATAACCATGATAACTATGGTGCTATGCTATTCGATAGCTGACGGAATATGCCTAGGTATCCTCTCCTATGTAATAATGAAGCTCTGTACCGGAAAAATTAAAAGCCTCAATTGGACACTCTGTATACTATCCATACTTTTCATTCTGAACTTCATCTTCGGCTAAAAATTCTATGAATATTCAAGACATAAAGAATCGCTATGCAACGTCGGCCGAAGCAATGGCCTTGCAAACGATGCTGGCAAAAAACTCTAAGGAAACACTCTATCTCAGAGGACTTGTAGCCTCATCGGCCCCAATGCTATTCGCAACAATTGCCGGGAAGATTAACCGAACGATTCTTTTTGTCTTGAATGACAACGACGAGGCTGGATATTTTTATAACGACCTCAAAACAATAATCGCCTCTGAAAGCGACGACTCTATCGCAAGAGTACTTTGTTTGCCTTCATCCTACAAACGTTCGGTAAAATATGGACAACGCGACTCAGCAAACGAAATTCTCCGAACAGAGGTTATGGCCGCACTTGGTGCATTCAATAACAAAAGCAGAACGTCTCTTTTCATCGTCACAGAACCATCGGCTATAGCCGAACTTGTTGTTTCGAAGAAGCGAATCGACGAGCAAACAATATCGCTACGCAAAGGTGGCAGAAAAGACATCGTTGACCTAGAGAAACAACTACTCAAATTAGGTTTCAGACGCGTTGACTATGTTTACGAACCCGGTCATTTTGCTCTTCGCGGAAGTATTCTCGACGTTTATTCGTTCTCTAGCGAACTACCTTTTCGCATAGATTTCTTTGGTGATGAAATAGACAGTATTCGAACCTTCGAAATTGAAAATCAACTCTCACTCGAACAACGTGAACGGATTGAAATTCTACCAGAGCTCTCGTCAACTCCTAGCGGGAAAGTACCTTTCTTCGAACTCTTGCCGAAGGATGCTCTACTCGTAACGAAAGATTTTAAATACATGTGTCAGGCAGTCGGCCGAATCTACGAAGAAGGATTCTCTGCTAAAGCTCTTGACGAACAGCTTGCAAACCACACCGAAACTGAACAGCAAGAAATCAGGAAAGAACTGCAACGAGAACTGCAATTGGTCTCGCCTACTTGGTTTACCGAACTGGCCGAACACTTCAGGCGCGTGGAATTCGGAGCCAGCAGTACAATCGAAGCATCTAAACGCGAAGAAAACAACGCCGTTCTAACATTTGATATAATGGCTCAACCACTATTCCACAAGAACTTCGAACTGCTTGCACGAACGCTGCGTGACTACATTGCCAAAGGCTACAAACTCTACATCCTTGCCGACAGTAAGAAACAAACCGACCGATTACATGACATCTTCGATACGATGGACAGTTCGCACCGAGCAACACCCATCCCTTTCACCCCAATAAACCAAACCCTACACGAAGGATTCATCAATAACACACAAAAAGAATGCTTCTTCACCGACCATCAAATCTTCGACAGATTCCATAAATACAATCTGAAATCAGACAAAGCACGACTCGGGAAAGCCGCCCTCACGATGAAAGAACTTCAGGAAATGGACCCAGGCGATTTCCTTGTACATATCGATTTCGGAATCGGAAAATTTGCTGGACTGGTACGTGTACCTTCGGGTGAATCCTATCAAGAAGTTATACGTCTAGTTTATCAGCGAGGTGATATTGTTGACGTTTCCATACATTCGCTCTACAAAATCAGTAAATATCGTCGTGCCGAAAGCAATGAGCCGCCTCAGCTTTCCGTGCTCGGTTCCGGAGCATGGGAACGACTCAAAGAGAAAGCTAAAAAGAATATAAAGAATATTGCACGCGACCTGATTAAACTCTATGCTCGGCGTCAACACGAAAAGGGTTTCGCATTCTCGCCCGATTCTTTTATGCAACACGAACTCGAAGCATCGTTTTTCTATGAAGATACCCCAGATCAATTGAAAGCAACCAACGAAATAAAACAAGATATGGAAAGCTCGCGACCAATGGACCGATTAGTGTGTGGCGACGTAGGATTCGGAAAAACAGAGGTTGCCATTCGGGCTGCTTTCAAAGCCGCAGCCGATAACAAACAAGTGGCCGTACTAGTACCCACAACCGTGCTCGCTTTCCAACACTACAGAACTTTTACCTACCGACTAGAAAACATGCCCGTAAGAGTAGATTATTTCTCGAGAGCTCGAACAGCTAGGCAAACAAAACAAGTGCTTACCGATCTTGCTGAAGGAAAAATCGACATCCTCATAGGAACGCATAAACTAATCAGTAAAAATATAGTCTGGAAAGATCTCGGTCTTCTTATCATTGACGAAGAACAAAAATTCGGAGTCACAACAAAAGAAAAACTCCGCCAGCTACGTACTAACATCGACACCCTCACCCTCTCCGCAACTCCTATTCCGCGTACACTTCAATTCTCTCTCATGGGAGCACGTGACATGAGCATCATGCGCATTCCACCACCCAATCGTCACCCAGTATGGACGGAAATAAGTACCTTCTCGCACGAAGTCATAGCCGATGCCATAACTTCGAAATGAGCCGGAACGGACAAACATTCATCGTTAACCGGCGAATATCGCAACTGCCACAACTAGCCTCCATGATAAAGAAATACGTTCCCGACTGCCGCGTGGCAATAGGACACGGCCAGATGAAACCCGAAGAACTCGAAGATATCGTCATGGGATTCATAAACCACGATTACGATGTGCTCGTTTCGACAACCATCGTTGAAAGCGGAGTCGACATTCCCAATGCAAACACAATTATCATCAACGACGCCCATCAATTCGGTCTATCCGATCTCCATCAGATGCGTGGACGAGTAGGTAGAGCAAACAAAAAGGCTTTCTGCTATCTCATAGCACCGCCACTCGCAGCCCTAAGCGTTGATGCCCGACGTCGACTCGAAGCGCTCGAAACATTCTCTGAACTCGGAAGTGGATTCAGCATAGCCATGCAAGATCTTGACATTCGTGGAGCCGGAAATCTCCTCGGGACCGAGCAAAGCGGATTCATGCAAGAACTCGGATATGAAACCTATCAAAAAATACTCCGCCAGGCTGTGAACGAACTCCGGAACGACGAATTTCAAGATCTCATCGAAAGCAATGCATCCGGGAACTCAACTACCGACTTCGTGGACGATTGCGCAATTGAAAGCGATCTTGAAATGTATTTTCCTGAAACCTACGTACCAGGAAGCAGCGAACGAATGTTACTCTATCGAGAACTCGACACCATCGAATGCGACGATGACCTTCTTCAATACCGTAAACGAATGGAAGACCGTTTCGGCCCCATACCTAAGCAAGGCGAAGAGCTTCTCCAGGTAGTACTCCTCCGTAGGATAGGCAAAAAGCTCGGCTGTGAAAAAATCATCCTCAAGCAAAACTTCATGCAACTTCAATTCGTGTCTATTCCCACGAGTTTCTACTACCGCAGTAAGGCATTCGGCAAGATTCTCACTTTCATCACCTCCCAGCCCCGTCGTTGTAATCTGAAAGAAAAAAACAACAAGCGTTCCATGCTCATAACCGAAGTTCCCACCGTTACTGCCGCAGTCGAGATTCTCAAAGAAATAGAAAGCCTAGATTAGTTCATCCCCCACTCTCACCCATCATCTTCCGGAATTCACTCGCAAAGGCATTCTCAGATACCAATCAATATCAACACAATTACATACCCATTGGGAATACCTGACTATTCCCAATGGGAATCCTCGACCTTTCCCAATGGGAATCCTTGACCTTCCCCAGTGGGAATCCTTAACCTTCCCCAATGGGAATCCTCGACCTTTCCCAATGGGAATCCTTGACCTTCCCCAGTGGGAATCCTTAACCTTCCCCAGTGGGAATCCTCGACAACTCCTATAAGGACTCCTCATCGACTCCTTATATCGGTCATACAGGACAGACACTATCTCTCCCGAACGGCTTAAAATAACATGAGTTAGATTTAAGAACCTGCATAAGCCTCGGAGGAGATGGTGGATGACGGACATGGGGCTAACTCGGGCGCTCGCCCGTATGTAGGGACATCCCCCGTGTCTGTCCGGATTCCCATACCGATTCAGTCTACTGCCGCGTGACGCATCTCATACTACCGGATCGGGCGGACAGAGAAATACAATACATCCTTTTACCCGTCATCATCACACCGCCAACACTCCGGGAGGTTTGACAAATGGAAATATCTCTTTCTTTTTACGTACTTTTGCATTCACTCCAACCAATACGACCTTTATTTATCCCTTACCTGCCGATGACGTACCCAAAGGTCAACAATACCACCCATCGTCGTAAAACCAGATATTTACTTTGAAGATGAGTCACGAATACAAGACAATGAAGCAGGAAATCATGAGCGATGTAGAATCCTCCAACCGAATCAATTCCTATAAAAAGGAAATCATAGTACCCAGAAAGAAAAACAAAAGAAGACTATCAGCGACCTGATATACCAATTGGAGAACGAACGTAGACGAAATAAGAATAAAACAGATATAGAACAAAATGGAATATAACTTCAGAGACATTGAGAAGAAATGGCAACAACGCTGGAACAAAGACAAAATATATCGCGTCGCCGAGCAAGCCGACAAAAAGAAATTCTATGTACTCAACATGTTCCCCTACCCCTCAGGAGCAGGACTACACGTTGGACATCCGCTAGGCTACATCGCCAGTGACATATATGCTCGTTATAAGCATATGTGCGGTTATAACGTACTTAACCCCATGGGATATGACGCTTATGGATTACCTGCTGAGCAATATGCCATCCAAACCGGACAGCATCCGGCCCTAACAACCGAAGAGAATATCGCACGCTATCGCAGTCAGCTCGACCGCATAGGCTTCTCATTCGACTGGAGCAGAGAAGTGCGCACATGCGACCCAAAGTATTATCGCTGGACACAGTGGGCCTTCCAGAAAATGTTCAATTCGTTCTATGACTACAGACAACAGAAAGCCCGTCCGATTGCCGAACTCATTCGCCACTTCGAAGAAGAGGGTACGCTCAACATGAACGTTGCACAGAGCGAGGAAAAGATATTTTCAGCTCGTGACTGGCTAAGTATGAACAACGACGAACAGCAACGGGTTCTGATGAACTATCGCATTGCCTATCTCGGCGAAACGATGGTGAACTGGTGCGCCGAACTAGGTACCGTTCTGGCTAACGACGAAGTGGTGAATGGAGTGAGCGAACGAGGCGGATTCCCCGTTGTACAAATGAAGATGAAGCAATGGTGCCTGCGCGTGTCGGCCTATGCCGAACGACTCCTCAACGGACTGGAAACGGTGAACTGGACCGATTCTCTAAAGGAAACGCAACGCAATTGGATTGGCCGATCGGAGGGTGCGGAAGTAAACTTCAAAACCATAACACCCACAGCCGATGGCGAACAAAAAGGCCATATGACCGTGTTCACAACTCGTGCCGACACAATGTTCGGAGTAACATTCATCGTTCTCGCACCAGAGTCCGAGCTCATCGACAAACTAACCACAATCGAGCAGCAAAATGCCGTAAAGGAATATCTCGCCTACGTTGAGAAGCGCACCGAGCTCGAGCGCATGAGCGACCGCAAGGTTACGGGCGTGTTCACGGGTTCGTTTGCCGTAAATCCATTCACAGGTGAGCAGATTCCTATTTGGATTTCAGAATACGTTCTTGCCGGCTATGGCACCGGCGCAATTATGGCCGTACCTGGGCACGACAGTCGCGACCATGCCTTCGCCCGCCATTTCAACCTGCCGATAGTTCCGCTCATTGAGGGCGCCGACGTAACGGAAGAGAGCTTCGACGCTAAGGAAGGTATCATGATGAACAGTCCGCGCAACCCAAAGGAAGGTGATTTCACTCTCAACGGGCTCACGGTGAAGGAAGCCATCTCTCGCACCAAAGAGTATCTCGAGCAAACTGGCATAGGGCGTATCAAGACCAACTACCGTTTGCGCGACGCCACCTTCTCACGGCAACGCTATTGGGGCGAACCATTCCCAGTTTACTATAAAAATAACCTGCCCTACATGATTCCCGAGAAATGCCTGCCGCTCGAACTCCCAGAGATTGACAAATACGAGCCAACTGAATCGGGCGAGCCACCACTCGGGCGGGCCGCCAAATGGGCCTGGAACGAAGCCGAGCAGAAAGTCGTCGATAAGAGTCTCATCGATGGAACGAATATCTTCCCCCTTGAGCTGTGCACCATGCCGGGCTTTGCTGGCAGTTCGGCTTACTATCTGCGCTACATGGACCCGCACAACGACAAAGAGCTCGTTTCCAAGGAGGCCGATGAGTATTGGCAGAATGTTGACCTTTATGTTGGCGGAACCGAGCATGCTACTGGCCACCTTATATATTCGCGTTTTTGGAATAAGTTCCTCTTCGACTATGGTTACAGCTGTAAGGAGGAACCTTACGATAAACTCATCAATCAGGGAATGATCCAAGGTCGGTCGAGCTTCGTTTATCGCTTAGCTAATACTAAGAATATAGATAGAAGAATAAAACGGAAGTTTTACAAAGCCTTTAATGGGATTAATAACTGCTTTGTTGACCATAAGAATAAGTATATATATGCTTCTAGAAAAATACGAAGGCCAATTAATAAAGGTGTACCTGAAGGCTATACTGTCATTCACTTAAGGAAAAAGGCTATAAGTTTTTCTACAGAATATCCGACATTCATTTGTGAAAGGCTTTTAAATTCATTAATTGCTAATAGTAAAAAGACCATATCATACACCCCGATCCACGTTGACGTAAACTTCGTGAAGAATGATGTGCTCAACCTCAACGCTTTCAAAAAGTGGCGACCGGAATACAGCAACGCCGAGTTCATTCTCGAGGACGGGAAATATATTTGCGGATGGGCTGTAGAAAAGATGTCCAAATCGATGTTCAACGTTGTTAATCCAGACGACATCATTGAGCAATATGGTGCAGATACGCTTCGCCTCTACGAAATGTTTCTAGGGCCGGTAGAAGCTAGTAAGCCGTGGGACACGAACGGTATTGACGGCTGTTTCCGCTTCCTCAAAAAGTTCTGGAAGCTCTGTCAGCAGCCACTCACCAACGACGCCCCATCAGCCGATATGCTCAAAAGCATCAATAAACTCACCAAGAAAATCACTGCAGATATCGAGCAGTTTTCCTACAACACCGCCGTGTCGGCCTTCATGATTTGCGTGAACGAACTCTCTGCCCAGAGTTGCACCAACCGTGACATACTTCGGCAGCTCGTTTTACTCATCGCCCCGTTCACTCCCCATATTGCCGAAGAGCTATGGGGCCGGCTCGGCGGCGAAACAACCGTTTACAACGCTCCATGGCCCGAATATAACGAGGTCTATCTGGTGGAAAACGAGATGAATCTCACCGTTTCGTTTAACGGTAAGGCGCGCTACCAAATAACTCTCCCCACCGATGCCGGCAAGGAAGCCATCGAGAAAGCAGCAATAAACGACGAACGTTCAGGTCGCTATCTCGAGGGAAAAAGCATTGTGAAGGTCATCATTGTGCCTGGAAAAATCATCAATATAGTTTTGAAATAAGCTTATGAATGCTCTGAAGATAGACAAGGCGATATTCTACGCCGAGGCAAAGGACTACATTTTCCTCACGCTCGGTTTGTTGGTCTATGCCGCCAGTTGGACAGTTTTTCTGTTGCCCTATGAAATAGTAACGGGCGGCGTCACCGGTATGTCGGCCATCATCTACTACGCCACCGGTTTCAAAATCGAGAACAGCTATCTCATAATCAATCTCACCCTACTGGTTGTAGCGCTGAAAATACTCGGTTTCAAGTTCATGGTGAAAACCATCTACGCCATTGTTGCACTCTACTTTATGCTTAAGTTTGCGCAAGAGCTCATGCCGGTTGATGGTTCCGGTCATTTTGTCAAGATTCTTGGCGAAGGTCAGGAGTTCATGTCGCTCATCGTGGGTTGCTGTCTCACCGGAACCGGACTCGCAATAGTGTTCCTCAACAACAGCAGTACTGGCGGAACGGACATCATCGCGGCCTGCGTCAACAAGTACTACGACATATCGCTCGGCCAGGTACTCATGCTCGTCGACATCATGGTTATCGGTAGCTGCCTGCTCTTCCCCCAATTCGGCACCTACGTTGAGCGAATCCATAAGATGGTGTTTGGCTATTGCACCATGTTCATCGAGTGTTTCATGCTGGATTATGTGATGAATATGCGGCGCCAATCTGTTCAATTCATGATATACTCGCGCGAACACGAACGTATCGCCAGAGCAATTACTCGTGAAACTGACCGCGGTTTGACAATTCTCGACGGTCATGGATGGTACACCGGCGAAGACATCAAGGTTATTTGCCTCCTAGCCCGACGCAACGAAAGTCAAACCATCTTTCGACTGATAAAAATGATCGACCCCCGTGCCTTTGTGAGTCAAAGCTCGGTTATCGGTGTGTTCGGTGAAGGATTCGACAATATCAAAGTAAAAACCAAGAAGCGTTATCAGATACCCGAAGATGTATTGGATGACGAATCAGCCCCAGGTCCTAAATAACTTCCGTTATGGCCCTCGGACACTCCTCACCATAAAATTGCATAACGAAACAATGAAAATAGTATTCGTAACCAACAACCAACACAAACTCGATGAGATAAAGAATATCCTCGGCCAGGAATTCAACATCGTGTCGCTCAACGACATCGGATGCCACGACGACATTCCAGAAACCGGCGACACGCTCGAAGAAAATGCCAGTCAGAAATCAAACTACATCGCCAGTCGATACGCTCTCGACTGCTTCGCCGACGACACCGGACTCGAAGTTGACGCCCTCGGCGGGCAACCTGGCGTACACTCGGCCCGATACGCCAAAGAAACCGACCACGATAGCCAAGCCAACATGGCCAAACTACTTGATAAATTAGGAAACAATAACAACCGCAAAGCACGATTCAGAACCGTTATTTCGTTAATAGTCCACGGCAAAGAACATCGCTTTGAAGGAATTGTCGAAGGGCGTATAGCCCACCAGCCAAGCGGCGTGAGAGGATTTGGCTACGACCCAGTGTTCATTCCTGATGCTACGACAAAAGCTTCGCCGAACTGGGCGACGAGGTAAAAAATCAAATATCGCACAGAGCACGCGCAGTCAGAAAACTTGCCGAACACATAAAGCAGCAACACGTATGAAAAGAAAAATCCTGCTAAGCCTGGCGTCGATAATCCTCATCGCAACCAACGCCACCGCACAGGCCATCGGCTCATGGAAAGCCCACATGGCCTATAGCGATGTAACGTGGATAGAGCCCACCGCACACAAGCTCTATGTACTTGCGTCGGGAAATCTCTACGCCTACAACCGTAACGACCAAAGCATCGAAACGTTCGATAAAACAAACGTTCTCAACGATTGTGGAATCCACATGATAGCATGGAACAGTAGCGTGCGCAAGCTTGTTATCGTCTACGACAACTATAATATCGATTTGCTCGACGACCGGGGCGAAGTGGTCAACATATCCGACTATCAAAACAAATCGATGCCCGAAGACAAAACCGTTAACCATCTCTACATGAGCGGCCCGTACTGCTACATCTCTACCGGATTCGGAATTATGAAACTCAACATAGCCCAAGCTGAAATAAGCGACACCTATAAGCTGGGATTCAAAGTGGATTATTGCTACACTGACCGCGACGCCGTTTATGCAGCCTGCCGAACCAAAGGTCTGTTCAGGGGATGGAACACCTCGAACCTACTAGATAAAAGCAACTGGCAATTCATCGACAACTACAAAGCCCAACCACGAACCATACCCGCCGAACTGCTCGACATCGTGAAAACTCTCCAACCCGGCGGTCCTAAATACAACCACTTTGCCTTTATGCGCTTCACATCTGGCGCACTCTACACCGTGGGCGGCCTATACCAGTCGGGTAAATCGCAGCTCAACCTACCCGGAATCGTTCAAGTACTGCGCAATGGCGAGTGGAACATCTTCCAGGAAAATGTATCTTCAACAACCGGCTACGCATATGAAGACAACAATACCATAGCCGTGGACCCGCGCAACCCCAATCGCGTGTTCGTGGGCGGGCGAACCGGCTTATACGAATTCAATAACGGCCAGTTGGCCAAGTTCTACAATCGCGATAACAGTTTGCTAGGCGGGGCTATCGACAACAAAAACAAGGAACTCGGCAACGACTATGTGCTTATCAACGGACTAACCTTTGCACCTAATGGCACGCTTTGGATTCTAAACAGTCAGGCCCGCAATCAGAACATTCTAAGCATTCCATTCGGCGGCGAAATGACCTCGCACTCGCAACGAACAATCATCGAAGACGGCCGAAGTCTAACCGTTCTTTCATCACCCCTTGTAGACAGTCGCGGCCTACTTTGGTTTTGTAACGATTATTACGACGACAAGGGCCTGTTTTGCTACAATATCGCTCGCGACACCCTCTTCTCAGTAAGGCGATTCTATAATCAAGACAGCCGCGAAGTGCAGGCCAGCATATCGCACTGCGTAGCCGAAGACCATCAGGCAACATCTGGCTAGGTACCAACGTGGGCCCAATCGTGCTCGAAACATCGCAGTTTTCCAACCTCGACAACCCCATATTTACGCAAGTAAAAATTCCGCGCAACGACGGTACCAACCTGGCCGACTACCTGCTATCGGGAGTAGACATAACCTGCATTGCCATTGATGCCGGCGGTCGTAAATGGTTCGGCACAAACGATAACGGAGTCTATCTCATCAGCTCCGACAACATGACCCAGTTGCAGCATTTCCTCTCGACAAACAGTCCGCTCCTATCGAATAACATCCAGTCTATCGCCATAAACCACGCAACGGGCGAGGTGTTCTTCGGTACCGACAAGGGCCTCTGCTCATACGCATCCGATGCCACCGAATCGCCCGACAATCCGGGTTCTGCAACCGCCTATGCCTATCCTAATCCGGTTAAGCCAGGTTACAAAGGCCTGATAACCGTAGGAGGTCTTGTCCACAACGCCACCGTAAAGATTGTCACTTCTACCGGAGCTCTCGTAGCCGAAGGCATGGCAAACGGCGGCACATTCACATGGAACGGTAACGATAGGCATGGCAAGCGTGTTAGTTCAGGTGTCTATATGGTTCTCTCGGCCGACCAGAACGGGAAACAAGGTACCGTTTGCAAGATAGCCGTAGTGAATTAACCACACATATGACAATCTCCGAAGAATTATTCTCACAGATAAATGAAATCCTTTCGACCGAGCCCGAAATACAAAATCGGCTAATGTACCAAACGCTTGCAACAGCTTGCAGAGAAGCATTAAAAGATTCAAAATACGGGTTTGGTAATCTGGCATCTCAAGTGGATAGACTTTGTCGCGATCAAAAAATAAATCCAAAAGATACCGCAGCGATAAATACTATGCAACGACACAGCTATTCAATGGCCCGAATATTGCCCGACGATTTGTTGTTCGATTGTCGAGCGTTAGCCATATTCATTTCTGCCATATTCAACGAAGACATCCCGGCAGACTTATTGCAAAAGATTCCAGCAGTTGGCAGACAAACTACAGCCAGACAAACAATCGACCATAAATATATTCGTTGTGTGGTACGCTCATGGGATAACCACACCATTCATGTAGCCGTGATTAGTAATGACTACAGAAACCAATTGCTAACAGTATACTATTCGGACACGCCGGATTATATCGACCATTCGTATCTACGCCGGATTCTATGCGAGGGCATGCAACTCAATCTACTGGATTGTCGAATAAAGAGACGGCGGATTATTCCTGGAATGATTGTGGTTGAACCTGATTATCTGCTAGACATCTCTGCCATCGCGAACTGTTTCGAAGAGTATGGTCATCATCCGCTGTTATTCACCGTAAAACGGTTTTCAGAAAGGCCTAACAACAAGTACACTTTACTGGGAAACTTTGCCGGCGCGGCGCTCGACGACATCATTAACCATCCCAACAACTATGACATTACAAATACTTTTCGAGCTAACTTCCGCAAAAAGGCACTCGACTTTGCAGCCTGCACTGATTTCTCGAGCGAAGAATTCAAGCAGGAATGCGTCCGTCAAGCCAGAAATATCGAAGCCATAACCGAAGAACTATTCAGCGAATTCAGTAGAGAAAAAGCTTTACTCGAACCTTCGTTTGTATGCGAAAAGCTGGGTATCCAGGGGAGGGTCGACCTCATGACGACCGACTTTAAACTATTAGTTGAGCAAAAGTCGGGCAAAAATCTGTTCATCGAGCGCAAGCAGGGCAACCATTACGGCTCGCTGCACATCGAAAAGCATTACGTTCAGCTGCTACTTTACTTCGGCATACTGCAATACAACTTCGGCGTGAGCGCAAAGAAGGCTCACATTAGCCTGCTTTACTCAAAATATCCTCTGCCGAGCGGATTACTCGACGTATCGCCGCTACGAAAACTGCTGGCCGAGGCCATTAAATTTCGCAATACAACCGTAGCTACCGAATATTGGATTGCACAAAACGGATTCGAAGGTGTGATTGACCGCCTTACACCAGAAAATCTAAATGTCAATGGTTTAAATTCAACATTCTATCATCGTTATCTACTTCCGCAGCTCAATAAAATTCTAAATCCGCTTCACCAAATGCCCGAAACCGAACGGGCTTACCTTTCGCGCATGATAACTTTCGTAATGAAAGAGCAACTTATTTCAAAAGTCGGCGCACGCGAAGGGGTATCGAGCTGCCACGCCGACCTTTGGAACATGCCGCTGAGCGAAAAGATTGAAACCGGCAACATCTTTACCGACTTAACCATTGCCGACAAGCAAGCTAGCACAGAGTTCAGCGGATTCGACATTATAACATTGGATATTCAGCCGCAGCAAACTCAAAACTTCTTACCCAACTTTCGTCGCGGCGACATGATTTACCTGTATGCCTACGAACCGAAAAACGAACCAGACGTGCGGAAAAGCATTCTTTTCAAAGGAACGTTGCAGGAAATTATGCCCGAACGAATAATTATTAAACTGAACGACGGGCAACAAAACGCCGACCTCATCTCCGACGATTGCTTCGCCATAGAGCATGCCTCAAGCGACATAAGCGGCACCACCGCTCTGCGCGGACTATACACCTTTATAACTACGCCCGCTGAACGTAGGAAATTGCTTTTCGGAATGCGCGAACCACAGGCCGACAACAATGTGCAGCTATCGAAAACATACAGCGCCGACTACGATAACATAATTCTACGCGCCCGCCAATCCAAAGATTATTTCCTGCTCATCGGCCCTCCCGGAACCGGCAAAACATCGCAGGCGCTGCAGTTTCTCGTTAGCGAACATCTCGACGGAAACATCCTCCTTATGGCTTATACCAATCGCGCCGTCGACGAAATTTGCGTCATGCTCTCTACCTCAGGTTTCGACTATATCCGCTTGGGCAATCCACTGAGCTGCGATCCGCAATTCGCCCCGCATTTAATCTCTGAAATTGTTGAAAAGCAGCCCAACCTTTCGGCCATCAAACAGCTCATTGCCGACACGCGCATCATCGTAGGAACGACATCCACCGTCGGCGCGCGCGATTATCTTTTCAAGATTAAGCATTTCGACCTGGCCATAGTCGACGAAGCGAGTCAGATTCTCGAGCCGAACATCATTGGCCTACTCGCCGCCCATCAAGACGGCGAGTGCCAAATTAGAAAATTCATCCTCATAGGCGACTACAAACAGCTGCCCGCCGTAGTGCAGCAAAGCACAGCCGAGGCACAAGTAAATAACTCGTTGCTAAACGGCATCCATTTAACAAACTGCGCCGATTCGCTTTTCGAACGATTAATAAGAATTGAGCGTGCCGCCAATCGAGAGCAATTCATCGGCACGCTGCGTAAGCAAGGGCGCATGCACCCCGACATAGCCCAATTTCCGTCAGCCCATTTCTATGCCAACGAACAACTAAGGCCCGTTCCACTGGCACATCAAACCGAGAGCAACATCTCTCACATGCAACCGGCAACGAGTGAGTTCGACAGATTCTTAACTGCCCACCGAATGATTTTCATTCCCTCAAGAAACTGCCGTCAGCCAAATCTTTCAGACAAGGTAAACGTTCACGAAGCCGATATAACCGCCCTCGTGCTTAGTAGGGTACATCGCATGCTCGGAGCCGATTTTTCCCCACAGTCGGTGGGCGTAATCGTGCCATATCGAAACCAAATAGCCATGATTCGCAAGGCCATTCATAAACTGCAAATACCCAAACTGCTCGACATAACCATCGACACCGTGGAGCGATACCAAGGCAGTCAGCGCGACATCATAATCTACTCGTTCACCGTTCAGCGGACCTACCAACTCGACTTCCTCACGGCCAATACATTTGTAGAAAACGGGCAGATAATAGATCGCAAACTCAACGTGGCCATAACCCGAGCACGAAAGCAACTCATAATGACTGGCAACGAACAAATCCTTCAGCAATCTGAAATATTCGCCAAGCTAATAGACAGTACGCGCCAAAGCGGCGGTTATCTCGACGCTGAAGCACTACCTTTGCCGCCAAAATATTTTAATTCTGAAAAGAAATGATGAAAGTTTCAGTCCTCGTTCCCGTATATGGCGTAGAAAAATACATCGAACAATGCGTCGAAAGTTTATTCGTGCAAACCTATAACAACCTTGAATACATATTTGTAGACGATTGCTCGCCCGACCGCAGCATCGACATTCTTAAAACCTGCATAGAAAGGCATCCCAACCGACAAGCGCAAGTACGCATCATTCATAACGAGTACAATTGCGGCATCGGAATTGTACGACAAAAGGGCATCGATGCAGCCACGGGAGAATACATAACCTTTGTAGATAGCGACGATTTCATACCCCCAACCGCCATTCAAAGTCTAGTAGCTAAAGCCGAATCGGGCAACTTCGACATTATCGAAGGAGCCTATCGTAAAATAGGTTGCAAGCACGAAAAGAACGTCCTACCACAACACGTGTCTTCCAAAAAGCGGCTGCGAATGCTGCTTTGCCACAAGGGCAACGGATTCATTTGGGCGAAACTGTTCCGTCGCAGTTTGTTTACAGACAATTCCATTGGGTTCAGCGACCAAATAAGCTTTTCGGAAGACTATTCGGTTCTGCCATGCTTGTTATTTAAAGGCCGGCGAACATGGACAGACGATGTTGTCTACAACTATCGCTGCAACAACTTCGAATCGTACACCCATCGCATCAACTTAAAATCGATTCTCTCGGGAGCTCGCGCCAACGTAGTTGTGAATCGTTATTTCATCAAGCACGACAAGCGCAGATACTATCGTAATGCTATCAACCTTGGCATGCTAACTGTTTATCGCGACGCTCACCGTCATCGCATTCCACTTAGTTTATTCTCTGAAATCGACAAAATTCTCAACTACCATTCAAAGAATCCCATAGATAAACTCTTCTTCCGCATGTTCCATTCCCCCACTCTCTCATTCTCCATCCCCGACAAACTCTTCTCTTTATATCGCAAGTTCTATATTTACTCTCGTTTCTAGAGACAAGATAACTTGAGAACAAACAATTACAAAAAAAACAAGTCTCTTCAAAAAAGAAGAGACTCGGAGAATTTAAGTATAACAAAAACTTTCTTAGAAAGGGAGGTCATCGGTTGAACTACTTTCCGTTGTCGGCGGGAAAGGGGCTTGTGTACCTCCTACTGGGGCTGCAGGTTGAGGAGTACTTGTTGGAATTGCACCCACGGGAGCAGCGGCAGCTTGTGCGGCAGCCGAATCTAAACGCTGAATATTCCAAGCTCTAATGCTGTTAAACCAACGACCATTATATTCGTGGGCGTCAATATCGAAACTAACTATGATTTCTTCTCCAGCCCTAATTTTGAACTGCTCTATGCGGTCAGCGCCAAAGATTGAGAAAACCATCTTCTTTGGATATGAATCATGGGTTTCTATAACATAATCTTGACTCTTCCATGGGCCACGAGCTGATGTACCCTCGCGAGGCTCCATAACTGCAATAACTTTTCCTTGTAAATCCATTAGAACGTGTATTAAAGTATATTTTTATGTGTTCGCGAAATTACTAAAATAGAGCCTAGTAGGGGAATCTTTCACTATTATTTTTTGTGCCTCACCCGTTTTTCGTATTTTTGTGAACAGAAAAAACGTGGTATAAGAACCATTTGTTTCACACACATTCCCCACACGAAATAATAACTAAAATAAGTATACTGATGAGATTTACTATTTCGAGCACTGCACTCAATAGCAGATTGCTTTCTCTTTCGCGAGTTATAAACAGCAAAAACACACTCCCCATTCTTGATTGCTTCCTTTTCGAAGTTCGCGACGGGCAATTAATTGTTACGGCATCCGACAGCGAGAATGTGATGCAGTCAACAATGCCTCTTGAAAGTTTCGAAGGCGAAGGGATGTTTGCGGTTAATAGTCAGACTATCATTGATGCGGTGAAGGAACTGCCTGAGCAACCACTTAACATAGACATCAATCTGGGAGAACTGAAAATTTATGTAACCTACCAAAATGGTTACTACGATTTTCCGATACAAAATGCAGAGGAATATCCTCAGGTACAGGCTGTAGACGAGGGGGCAATTTCTATGACCATCGACTCGGGTGTGCTAGCCGACAATATTTCGCGTTCACTCTTTGCAACCGCTCAGGATGAGCTGCGACCAGTGATGAATGGTATTTATTTCGACCTTACAGCCGACTATCTAGCCATCGTTGCAAGTGACGGACACAAGTTGGTGCGCAACAAGAATCTGAACATTAAAAGTGATGCTCCATCCGCTTTCATTCTTCCCAGGAAACCTGCAACGCTGTTAAAGAATGTGCTTGTGAAAGATGGTAGCAACGTAATGATTCGCTTCGACCAACATTCAGCCGAGATAACATTCACTGATGGAAAGCTAAATTGCCGTTTGATAGAAGGGCGTTATCCGAACTACGATAGCGTTATTCCGAAAGATAATCCTAATCACATCGTGATTGACCGCAAGTCGTTCATTGGTGCATTACGTCGTGTACTTCCATTTTCGAGCGACTCGTCACAGCTCATTCGCTACAAAGTTGGTAATGGGCAGCTTGAACTTAGCGCAGAAGATGTTGACTTCTCGACACGTGCGAAAGAAAGTATCACATGCGAATATGAAGGCACTCCGATGCAGATTGGTTTCAAAGGTTCGAGCATGTTAGAAATTCTGAATAACCTACAGAGCGAGAATGTTGCCGTTCGGTTAGCCGACCCATCGCGAGCTGGTGTTATTGAGCCCGACGGGCAGGAAGAAAACCAAGAGATTCTGATGCTCATAATGCCCATGCTGCTCAACGATTAAAAGGTATTTAAACCTTATACCTTATGAAATTGAATCTGACTAAGCCCCTGATTGTTTTCGACCTCGAAGCAACGGGGCTTGATCTTGTTAGGGACAGAATAATCCAAATTTCTTTCATCAAAATATACCCCGACGGAAAGGAAGAGCGCGATAATCTTTTCATCAATCCCGAATGCCCGATTCCAAAAATCGTTACCGAATTGACAGGGATTAATGATGAAGATGTTAAGGATGCTCCGACATTTAAGGAGAAAGCCAAAGAATTGGCCGATCGATTCACGGGATGCGATTTTGCAGGCTACAACTCCAACAGATTCGACCTGCCGCTCCTAGCCGAAGAGTTTTTGCGTGCTGAAATAGATTTCGATTTCTCTAAATGCCGGCAAATTGACGCAATGAATATTTTCCAGAAGATGGAACGACGCAACCTAGCTGCCGCATATAAATTCTATTGTAACCGAAACATGGACGATGACTTCAAAGCCCATCGCGCCGACCAGGACACTGAGGCCACATGGCGCGTATTGCAAGGACAACTCGACATGTATTCGCCCGACAAGCAAGACGACCCAGAGCGTATTCTACGAAACGACATGGACGAACTCGATGCCTTTTCGCGAATGAACGATTTTGTTGATTTCGCTGGAAGAATAGTGTGGAAAGAGCTAACAGATGGAAATGGTAAAGTGCTCTTCGACAAACAAAATAAACCACGAAAGCACGAAGTTTTCAACTTCGGGAAATACAAAGGAATGGACGTCTCTGAAGTACTTAGAAAAGACCCCGGATACTACAGTTGGATTCTCTCCAGCGATTTCACCTACGACACAAAACAGGTACTCACCCGAATCCGCCTTCGTGAATTCAACAATAAATAAAAACTCGGTCATGCTTCAAGGAAAGAAGATTGTTTTAGGAATAACCGGTTCCATAGCCGCATACAAAAGCTGTATTATCATTCGCGAGTTCATCAAGCGTGGCGCCGATGTTCAGGTAGTCATCACCCCAGCCGGGAAAGAATTCATTACCCCCGTGACTCTTTCGGCGCTAACCTCCAAACCCGTGATTAGCGATTTCTTTGCACAGCGCGACGGAACATGGCATTCGCACGTAGACCTTGGACTGTGGGCCGATGCCATGCTCATTGCCCCATGCACTGCCGCAACGCTCGGGAAAATGGCAAATGCAGTAGCCGACAATATGCTCATCACAACCTATCTATCGATGAAAGCGCCCGTGTTCATTGCCCCGGCAATGGATCTAGACATGTTCAGCCATCCTGCAACCCAAGCAAACATCCGTATGCTTCGTTCTTACGGCACTACCATCATTGAGCCTGGAACAGGATTCCTTGCAAGTGGACTCGAAGGAAAAGGACGAATGGAAGAACCCATGGCTATCGTGAAAATCCTGGACGAAAGAATTGGTAGAGCTCACGACCTTGAAGGAAAAAATATCCTAATAACAGCCGGACCGACATACGAAAAAATAGACCCTGTACGCTTCATCGGCAATTATTCTTCCGGTAAGATGGGCTTTGCGCTAGCCGAAGAATGCAGAAAACGCGGAGCCAGAGTTACGCTCATCACCGGTCCGGTGAATCTCGAATGTTCATCGGAAATCAACCGAATAAACGTAGAAAGCTGTCAAGAAATGCTATCCGAAGTAACAAAGAACTATCCTATAGCCGACGCCGCGATTCTTTGTGCAGCCGTTTCCGATTTCACTCCCGAAGAAGTTGCCGCGCAAAAAATCAAGCGCACCGACGTGCAACTCGAACTCCGTCTCAAACCCACCAGCGACATTGCGTCAACCCTAGGCCGAACCAAGCGTACCGACCAGCGATTGATAATCTTTGCACTCGAAACCGAGAACGAAGAAGCAAATGCCCTGCGCAAACTCGAAAAGAAAAACGCCGATTTTGTGGTGCTGAACTCAACACAAAATCCAGGCACAACATTCAAATCGGACGACAATCAAATAACCATCATCTCAAAAAAAGGAAAGAAAAGCTATGAGAAAAAATCCAAAAACGAGGTGGCTAGCGATATCATCGATGAGCTTGCTCTTATTCTTTAGTCAGCCCCTGAAAGCACAGGAATTGCAAGCCAAAGTAACCATAAACCGCAATCAAATTCAAGGTACCGACGCTTCCTTATTCGAAAATCTGCAACAAACCCTCGAACAATTCATAAACGAACGACAGTGGACGGCCCTCAAATTCCAAAAGAAAGAACGCATCGTTTGCAACTTCAACATAACCGTTACGAAATACGACCCCAGTTCAAACACCTTCACCTGCACAGCCCTCATTCAGGCCAACCGCCCCGTGTTCAACTCCGCCTACACAACAATGCTCTACAACAACCAGGACGGAGATTTCAACTTCGAGTTCGCACAATTCGACCAGCTCATCTTCAACGAAGAAAACATCGACAACCAGCTAACAGCTCTCATAGCCTATTACGCCTATCTCATAATAGGCCTCGACCTCGACTCATTCTCACCGATGGGCGGCGAAGACATTCTTCAACGTTGCATGAATCTCACCAACAACGCGCAGAATCTGAACTTTACAGGATGGAAAGCATTCGATAACTCCAAAAACCGATTTGCAATCATAAACGATTACCTCGACGGAGCAATGCGCCCATTCCGGCAACTTCAATACGAATACTACAGAAACGGGCTCGACGAAATGGCTAACAACGCCGAACGCGGACGTAACAACATAACCGCCGCACTCGAGAAAAACCTCAAAAAGGCCCACGAAGACCGTCCACTCAGCATGCTACCGCAAATTTGGACCGACTTCAAGAAAGATGAACTCGCCAACATCTACAAAGGAAAAGGCACCCAAAAAGAAAAAGAAACCGTTTACAGCATACTTTTCAGCATCAACGCCAGCCAAAACAACACCTGGGAAAAAATAAAACAGTGATAAGCTCGCCGCCATCTGCTAAAAGTAAAAAACACGAACACCCTTTGCGCATTTAAACAAAAAGACTCTACCTTTGCCGATGCAATCACAGAGGTGAAACACATAAAAAATTTTTTGGGATATGGTGTAATGGTAACACTACAGATTCTGGTCCTGTCATTCCTGGTTCGAATCCGGGTATCCCAACAACAAGAGAAAAAGAAACAAAAGAGAGCTTCGAGAAAATCGGAGCTCTCTTTTTGTATATAGGCCTGTGCAAAATTTATATACCGCTAAAAAAATCATATACAGACAAGAATCAAGTTTCATCTGTTTGTTATTCAAAGTAAACAGACCATATTCTTCTTTAGGAAACTATTTTTCAGATCAAAACAATATCTTGAAAAGTTCGGATATTTAATTTCGAGGAAGAAATACATCAAACGGAAATCCGGCAGATATAATTCTTTAAAGAAATACGACTGCCGAATATTCGGCAGATTAAATTCTTTTTGGAAATACATTTGCCGAAATATCGTGTGATGTAATTCCATTAATAAATACTATTACCGAAATTGCGGATGATGTATTTTAATAAAGAAATTAAAAATCCGCAATCTTATGCCGAATGTAAAATAAGAATAATATATCTTTGAAAAAGATTTCAAGCCTGTAACATAATTGCAAAATGAGAAAGATTAAAAACATCGACCTACATTCAGTCAGTAATGGTCTGCATCTCATGTTCATGACACAAGTTCTGCAGCAAATCAATGCTTCGAAGAGCCTCAATAAGCACTTAAAAACCGATTTAGAGGAATTTAAGGCCGCCGTAGACGAGGAGCAAGAAGCGATGAGAGTATCGAGAAAAAGTTTGATAACCGACAGCATCAACAAGGCCGAAAAACGACGCGGAGAACTCTATAGCATATTTCGGGTTACGGTGAGAACCTGGCTCAAACACCCCATGGAAAATGTGAGAAGCTCGGCGAAAAAGCTCAATCAGTTGCTTAAAAATTATGGAATCAGTTTGAAAATGCAGCGCGACCGGAAAAGCGGTCTATTGATGCATATGCTAGCTAAACTGAAAAACATCTATAAAGACGACATAGCCGCGCTCTCGCTCGAAACTGTTATCGAAGAGCTTCAGAAGCAAAACGAGCTGCTCATTTCGCTGATGGATAGCCGAAATCAGGAGCGGGCAGGGAAAGTTGCAGGTAGAGTTCGGAAAGCACGCGTCGAGACTGAAAGAATCTACCGAGAACTGGTTGAAAAAATAAACGCGCTCTTCGTCATCGAAAGCTCCGAAACCCTTGAGCTGCTGATTAAATGGTTCAACGTGAAGATTAAATCTGTCGGCACGAGGAAGAAACGGAAAAGGGCCAAAAAAATCCCGAAAAATCAGTCAGAACAGAATGATGATGAATTCAATGAAAAAGAAATCGAGTTGCAGGTAGATGCCCCCCCGTCTAGCCCATTATAACAAACTGAAAATGTATATATACGTTTAATTGTGAACATCTGCCTACATTTGCATCTCAGCATTTAATAACATATTAACATTTTAGATTATGACGCTAACTAACAACCATCTTGTGATTATGGCCGGAGGAGTCGGAAGCCGATTCTGGCCGATGAGTACACACGAATGTCCGAAACAATTTATCGACGTGCTGGGCGTAGGACGCTCGCTGTTGCAACTAACCTACGACAGATTCAAAACCATCGTGCCACCAGAGAATGTATGGATTGTCACAAATGCGAACTACACCGAACTGGTGGAAAAACAACTGCCAGAGGTTCCGAAAGAAAACGTGCTCAGCGAACCGTGCCGACGAAATACTGCTCCATGCATTGCCTATGTGAGCTGGAGAATTAAAAAATTGAACGCAAAGGCGAATATCGTTGTAACACCGAGCGACCATATTGTAACCAATCCCGAGGAATTTCGTCGGATAGTTGTGAATTGCCTACAATTCACTGCGGAAACAGATGCCATTGTGACACTGGGAATAAAGCCTAACAGACCAGAAACAGGCTACGGATATATCCAAGCCGATTTAACAACCTCATCGGCTCGCAATCGCGAAATATTCAGAGTCGACCAGTTCCGTGAAAAGCCAAATCTCGAAACGGCCGAACGCTACATAAAACAGAGCAACTTCTTTTGGAATGCAGGTATATTCGTGTGGAGCGTATCGACAATCGTGAATGCCTTCAGAATCTACGAGCCAGGTATTGCACGGATTTTTGAACGAATAATCGACCAACTTGGAACAGCCTCCGAACAACAAATAATCAACGAAGTCTATGGCGAATGTGAGAACATTTCGGTTGACTATGCCATTATGGAAAAAGCCGAGGAAATCTTTGTTTGTCCGGCCGACTTCGGATGGAGCGACCTTGGTACATGGGGGTCGCTATTGTTGCAATCAAAGCGCGACCTTTACGGCAACGCTGCCATCGGACAAAATATTCATCTATACGATACGAAAAATACCATCGTGCACGCCACCGAAGAAAAAATGGTTGTGGTACAGGGGCTGGACGGCTACATCGTGGCCGAAAAAGACAACGTGTTGCTGGTTTGCCGAATGAGCGAGGAGCAACGGATAAAACAATTCTCGGAAGAATCATAAGATTAATAATAAAACATAACATCAGAATGGAAAGAAAAGTAGCACTCATCACAGGTATCACCGGGCAGGACGGAAGCTATCTGGCCGAGTTTTTAATCGACAAAGGTTATGAGGTCCACGGCCTATTGCGCCGCAGTTCGTCGTTCAATACCGGGCGTATTGAACACCTCTATCTCGACGAATGGGTGCGCGATATGAAGAAACAAAGGCTCGTGAATCTGCATTGGGCCGATATGACCGACTCTTCGTCGCTCATCCGGATTATCGCCGAAGTTAAACCCACCGAGATTTATAATCTAGCCGCACAGAGCCACGTAAAAGTGAGTTTCGATGTGCCAGAATACACCGCCGACACCGATGCTGTGGGTGTGCTACGTTTGCTCGAAGCCGTTCGGATCTGTGGGCTCGACAAGACCTGCAGAATCTATCAAGCATCGACATCCGAACTCTACGGAAAAGTGCAAGAAGTTCCGCAACGCGAAACAACTCCTTTCTATCCACGCTCTCCCTATGCTGTGGCCAAGCTCTATGGATTCTGGATTGTGAAAAACTATCGCGAATCCTACAATATGTACTGCTGCAACGGAATACTCTTCAATCACGAAAGCGAACGACGCGGCGAAAACTTCGTCACCCGCAAAATAACCCTCGCAGCAGCACGAATCGCACAAGGACATCAGGATAAACTCTATCTCGGAAACCTCGACGCCCGGCGCGACTGGGGATATGCGCGCGATTACATAGAGTGCATGTGGCTCATTCTGCAACAAAAACAACCCGACGATTTCGTAATCGCAACCGGCGAAATGCACACCGTTCGTGAGTTCTGCACCATGGCATTCGCCGAGACCGGAATCGAACTCCAATGGGAAGGTCAAGGCGTGAACGAAAAGGGAATCGACCGTAAAACAGGTAAAACACTAGTTGAAGTAGACCCGAAATATTTCCGCCCGGCCGAAGTAGAACAACTACTCGGCGACCCCACAAAAGCTCGCGAAAAATTGGGATGGAATCCTCGCAAAACCAGCTTCAAAGAACTCGTGCAAATCATGGTTGAACACGACATGAAGTTTGTTCGCAAACTGCACCTTAAAACACAGATGGAAGACTAAAGATTATGCTAAAAAAAGATTGCAAGATTTATGTTGCGGGTCATCGCGGCCTTGTTGGTTCTGCCATCTGGAACAACCTTCAGGCGCGGGGCTACACTAATCTAATTGGTAGAACTCATACCGAGCTCGACCTAACCGATCAGCCTCCGTTGAGCATTTCTTTGCCCTCGAACGTCCCGACGCCGTTGTACTTGCCGCTGCTTTTGTGGGCGGAATAATGGCTAATCAACTCTATCGAGCCGATTTCATCATGCAGAACATGAAAATGCAGTGTAATGTTATATCGTCGGCCTACAAATATGGAGTCAAAAAGCTGCTATTTCTCGGCTCCACCTGCATCTATCCCAAAGACGCCCCGCAACCCATGCGTGAGGATGCCTTGCTCACTTCGCCACTTGAATACACGAATGAGGAATATGCCATTGCAAAAATTGCCGGCTTGAAAATGTGCGAAAGCTATAATCTTCAATACGGAACAAACTATATCGCCGTAATGCCCACCAATCTTTACGGTCCGAACGATAATTTCCATCTTGAAAACTCGCACGTTCTACCAGCCATGATGCGCAAAATCTATCTCGCAAAGCTCATTCACGACAATGATTGGAATAGTCTGAGAAAAGATATGAATCGCCGACCGATAAACCCTCCAGCTAAACTGCAGGCTCTCGTCGGAACGGGCAATATCAGTGGTGCCGACAGCGATGAACGAATATTGAGCGCACTACATTTCTACGGAATCTCGGACAATGAAGTGAATCTCTGGGGAGACGGTACGCCTCTGCGCGAATTTCTTTGGAGCGAAGATATGGCCGACGCCAGCGTATACATTCTCCTTAACATCGACTTCAAGGATATTATTGGCATAGAGAAATACAGCTCGGTGTTCTATGGAACAAAGGCTGATGGCGAGGTAGACCGCAATAACTCCGATGCTCGCGGAGGAGCTCTCCCCTCGTTGGGTGAGATTCGCAACTGCCACATCAACGTCGGAACCGGCTGTGAGCATACCATTGCTCATCTCGCTGAAATGGTTGCCGAAACCATCGGTTTCGACGGTCGAATACTGTGGGATTCCACTAAACCCAACGGTACACCTCGCAAGCTTATCGACGTTTCTAAGCTCCACAACCTGGGTTGGCATCATAAAGTTGAAATTGCCGATGGCATCCGCCGCCTCTATGAATGGTATCGCAGTACGCTATAATAATCTAATTTTACAACCAGTTACAAACAAGTAGGAGGAAAACTAAATAGTTTTCCTCCTACTTGTTTTTGAATATAAGCTGCCCAATATAAAAAGCTGGTTTTCGTTCGCCGACTAAATATCGCACGAGAGAAGAGCAGCTCGTTATTTTTTATATGGAAGGCGATTATTTTTTGCTAACAAACGCGTCGCTTACTTTCTCAGTGTACTTTTCTAGGTTAAGAGTTGCCGAGCCGTTTATGTTTTCGACATTCGAACCGACCATAAAGGTATAGGAACCCGCATCAGCTACCCATTGGTTATCTTTTTCGGAGAAGCTGGCGAGGTCACGAACGTTAAGCGTCATCTTAAGCGTTTCGCTTTGTCCGGGAGCAAGCAGACGGGTTTTTCCAAAAGCTTTCAGTTCCTTAGCCGGCTTTTCATAAGCTGCTTTCGGGGCCGACACATAGACTTGAGCCACTTCTTTGCCAGCCATTTTACCGGTGTTACGAATCGTTATACTAACCGTTATCTGGTTCCCCGATCGTTTAACAGCAGGCTTACCATATTCGAAGGTTGTATAAGACAGTCCGAACCCGAACGGATAGGCAACGGGCTTGTTATTCGTGTCGAAATGCCGATAGCCCACCCATATATCTTCTGAGTGCATAGTGTAGTCGCGGTTAGGGATATCATATCCCGAGCTCTTCAAAGTCTCGTAGTCGTAAATTTCCACCTTGTCTTGCGGGAAGTTAGCCGTCGATGGATGGTCGTAGACCGATAGAGGCCAGGTCATGGGCAGACGTCCCGACGGATTAACTTTTCCCGTAAGAATATCGGCCACTGAATTGCCACCTTCTTCACCGGGCTGCCAAGCCACTAGGATAGCGTCAGGCAGATGGCGCCAACTGGCTGTTTCGAGTACGCTTCCGGAGTTGATGATAACAATCACTGGCTTACCTACCTGGTGATATATAGCACAAACATCGCTCACCAAGTTCTTCTCGTCGGTTGTCAAACCGAACTCTTCGTCGATTATACGGTCTACTCCTTCACCCGCCTGCCTGCTTATGGTTATTATAGCAGCGTCGGCTTTGCTCACTTCGCTTATAATGCTGCGTTGACTTATTGCAATTTCGGGATATTTCTGGTCACCCATATTGGAGTTTTCGAACCAGCGCATGGGATTGCGGTCGGCCTCGAATTTCAGTTTGGCATAGTCGATATACTTGCGATATATATCTGTCAAGAGCGGTGTAGAAGATATTCCGGCGTTCTTCAGTCCTTCAACCATATCGACAATATAAGGCGTGTGCACGCAGCCCGAACCGACACCGCCCGAGAGGAAATGATAGGAACCAGTGCCGAACAGTGCAACGGTTTTGATGTTCTTCATCGGCAAAGTTGCGTTTTGATTCTTAAGCAGCACCATACCCTCAGTTGCACTTTGGCGAGTTATCTGAGCATGTATTTTCAGGTCGGGCGATTCGTTACCCGTAGTTTTGTTGAATGACGGGGTCTTGACGATATATTCGAGCATATAGCGCACATTGCGATCGACATCCTTGATATTGAGCGTACCGTTGTTAACCGCGTCGACAATATCTTTCGACTGCTCCGGCTGCCCGGGCATGAACAAATCGTTTCCAGCCCAAACACACTGCTTCACTGGCAAGGCTGTACGACGACCAATCCAGTCGGTCATCACAATTCCACGGAATCCCCATTCCTCACGCAGAGTCTTTGTGAGAAGGTCGTAATTTCCCTGTGCGAAGACTCCATTAATCCGATTATACGAACTCATAACTGTCCACGGGTTAGCCTCGCGTACTACCATTTCAAAGCCGCGTAAATAAATCTCCCGCAATGCCCGAACACTGAGTCGCTCGTCGACCACAACACGTTGCGTTTCCTGAGAATTAACAGCAAAATGCTTAAGACTCACGCCCACGCCTTCACTCTGAACACCTTGTACGTAAGCCGTACCGATTCGTCCAGTGAGTATAGGGTCTTCACTATAATATTCGAAATTTCGTCCACAAAGCGGATTGCGATGAATGTTCATTCCCGGTCCTAAGATAACATCGCATTTGTAGGCCTTGGTTTCATTACCGATTGCCCGCCCTACATCTTTCACGAGCTCGGTATTCCAGGTAGATGCCAAACAAGTTCCGATAGGGAATCCTGTGGCATAGAAAGTTTTCGATGTTCCGGGCCGAGTTCCGTCAATGTGCACTCCCGCGGGACCGTCGGTAACGATAGTTTCCGGAATTCCCAACCTTTCGATAGTAGCTGTTGTACCGGCAGCTCCCGGCACCGTTTGAGCGAAGTTGCCCATCACAGCTGTTTGACTGAAAAAGTTGTTAGCTCCACCTACCAGCAGTTGTGCTTTTTCTTCGAGCGTCATAGCCGCGAGAACCTCATCGATGTTCCCAGCATTGAGTTTTGGATTCTTCTGCGCCATCATTGAAATTGATAAAAAACCTGCAGCAAGTGCAGTCATAAATAATCGTTTCATTGTTATCTTGAATTGAATACTGTGGCAAAGATAGCCAAAAGAACATCCAAACATCTGTGTGAAAAAAGGCCCTCTAAGAGCTAGTTAAACATATCTCTGTTTGGAAATCCGCGCTGCACCTGGCAAATCTCGATTATATTCGAAAAGACAGCCCATCTCAACAGAGCAAAATACAATCGTATTTGGAGGTTTTTCCACCATGAGAACAAATATTTAAATAACACGCTTCCGCCAAAGGAGTATTAAACACTTTATATGGATTGATTGCGATCATTCCGGTTTTTTTTGTCTGGTCTGGAGAAATATCAGCTACCGACCGCATAACATATTCGGACCTATAATTCCGGATATCCATCCCGTCCTATCGGATGGGCGCGCGGACAGATACTACCGAACTATCACAGAAAAATCAAAATCTCTATGCATATACGCGCGAGGGATATTATAATAAGAGGTAAAGGATAAAGAGAGGAATTGAGCTTATATTCTCGGTGGGACGAACGATAATGTTGTAAGTTTGCAAACACTCAAAGAAAGAGAAAACACACCAATGGAATTAGATTTGCAACCTCTCGAACTTCAAACGCCTTCCTTCCATCCTATTGTTATTGCAGGCCCTTGTTCAGCCGAAACCGAAGAGCAGGTACTCCAAACGGCATTGGCACTAGCAGAACAGGGATATCGGCTTTTTCGAGCAGGAATTTGGAAACCACGCACCAAACCAGGCGGATTCGAAGGCAATGGCGAAATGGCGTTACCGTGGATGAAAAACGTGAAAAACGAAACTGGAATGCTCGTTTCAACCGAGGTAGCAACACCACAACATGTTGAACTGGCGTTGAAACATGAGTTGGATTTTCTTTGGATAGGTGCCAGAACAACAACTAATCCGTTTGCCATGCAGGCACTGGCCGATGTATTACGCGGGGTGGACATTCCGGTACTGATAAAAAATCCCATGAACCCCGACATCGAACTTTGGATTGGCGCGCTACAACGAATCAATCAGGCTGGCGTGAAAAAGATCGGCGTGATTCACCGTGGATTTTCGAGCTACGACAAGAAAATTTATCGCAACCAACCAATGTGGCAAATACCAATAGAACTGCGGCGACGAATTCCGAATCTGCCGATAATTTGCGACCCTAGTCATATTGGTGGCCGTCGCGACTTCATCGCCCCGCTCTCACAACAGGCCATGGATTTGGGCTTCGACGGATTGATAATAGAATCGCATATCGCACCCGATAAAGCCTGGAGCGACTCCCAACAACAGATTACACCGGAGCAACTTGGCAACGTAATCGAACAACTGATTATACGCGACAAAACCGTGAGCACAGAAGATTTGCGACAACTACGCTCTGAAATCGATGAGATAGATGACATACTGATGGACCTTCTCACTAAAAGATTCCGTATCTGCCGCGAAATCGGAACATTCAAAAAGGAGCATAACATGACCGTTCTGCAGGCCACACGCTATAACGAACTCCTAGAAAGTCGGGGAGCCCAGGCCGAGAAATGTGGAATGAGCCCTGAATTTGCAGCTAGTGTGTTCGAACATATACACGAAGAAAGCATACGACAACAGCTCGCCGTGATAAACAAATGAAAAATATTTTCCTGCTTGTCATCCTCATAATATATATACCGGTATGTGCGCAAACACGCTTAATCGCCGTAGAGCTCAACACTGAGAATCTATATGACACGATACACGACTCTCTGAAAAACGACCAAGAGTTTCTGCCCGACTCGCCGCGACATTGGAACAGTCTGAAATATTGGCAGAAAATCAATCGAATTGGGAAAGAAATAATCTCATGCAGCGAATATTTTCCGGGCCGACCTCTGCCCGATATAGTAGCGCTTTGCGAAGTGGAAAACGACAGTGTTTTGTTCGACCTCACACGCCGTTCGCTACTGAGGAAAGCCCGTTACGAATATGTTGTTACGTCGTCTCCCGACCTGCGCGGAATAAATGTGGCCTTGCTTTATTCGCCTTTCACTTTTCAATGTCTCCGGGTGGACACTATGCGCATAACCCCACTCAAGAATATGCGCCCTACGCGCGATATCCTGCACGTCACAGGTCGAACTGTAGACAACGACACCTTGCATGTTTTCGTCCTTCATTCACCCAGTCGATGGGGCGGTGAGATAGTATCACGTCCCTACCGAGTGCATGTAATTAACCGATTGTGCGTTGCTACAGACTCGTTACTTGTCGCAAATCCAAAAGCGAACATCATCGTTATGGGAGATTTCAACGACTATACCGACAGCAAAGCTCTACAAATTGCTTATTCACACAATCTCTTCAATGTATCACATGATGCCAAGGGTAGTAATGGCGCACAGGGCACATATAGATATAAAGGAATTTGGCACAGTTTGGATCACATTCTAGTTAGCCCGAATCTGGCCCACCGCGTCAATAATTGCACAATCAACGACCAACCGTTTCTCACCGAGCCAGATGAGCAATATGGTGGCATAAAACCTCGCCGAAATTATCTCGGCATGCGTTTCAACAACGGTTTCAGCGACCATCTTCCCTTGGTTCTTGAAATAATCTTTTAGTAGTTTCCTTCCCCTTGTCCCATTTATACAGGAAGATTAAAGATTGCACGAACGTAGATGGTTAAGAAAATTATTCATCTCTCATACGAGATATATAGATGTAGTTTCCGTCCATTATTATTTCTTCTTCGGCTAGCATAGATTGCAATACTGGCGAAATTACTTCTTTCTCAAGTTCGGGTGTTTTAGAACGGAATTGCAATAGCTCGGTTACGAGATGTTTCTTGCCATCGGAAAGCATACCGAGAATGAGTTCTTTCATTTTCACCAGTTTTGCCTCCGGTTGTCTTTCGCTGGAGAGGCACACATCGCATATACAACAATCGTTCGATTTTATTTCGCCGAAATATCGCAACAGCTGCCGGCTCCGACAGATATAATCCTTCTCGGCATATTCCATGATAGCCGATATTTGGTTTTCATATTGTTCTTTGATTTGCTCGTAGACCTCTTTTGTGAATACAATTCGGGAGGTTTCCTCACGATCACGGGTATAGGTTATGAGGGGAATATTTTTTCGCGGGATAAAGTCGATGATGCGTTTCTTAGCCAGACCTTTTAGAATCATATAGGCCTCGTTACGGTCGATACAGGCTTCGTGAGCCAATAAACTTTCGTCGATATATCTAAACTCAGAAAAAAGACCGCCATAGTTTCTGAGTAGCGAGGTAATGACTTCATTTTCTTTTTCGGATAGAGCGTCGAGCCTGTAGAGTTCGTCGCGCTCGAGAAGGAAATGCACGCGAGCTCGGGTGTCAGGGTCCTCCTCGTAAAATATATAGCCGGCGCGATGAAGAATGTGCAGAGCAGAGTTCACCTGAATAGGGAAATGCTTGAATATACCACAGAATTTATCTATCGGGAACTCCATCCTTGCACCGTAACCACTGCCCACACCGATTTGATAGAAATAGGCTAGATGATTGTAGACAGTGCGGATATAATCTTTTGGTGGAAAGGTATCGGTACCGCGTTTTTTCAGCTGACGTTCGTCGGCTCCGGGTGAATATAGCAACACTGCATAGCCTTTCTTTCCGTCGCGCCCTACCCTACCGGCTTCTTGGAAATAAGCTTCGAGCGAACTGGGAAAATCGGCATGCACAACAAGTCTCACGTCAGGTTTATCAATTCCCATTCCAAAAGCGTTTGTGGCGACAATGACTCTGATTTTATTGCCTTGCCAATCGTTTTGCCTTTGTTCTTTTTCGGCACGCTCTAGTCCAGCATGAAACCATGTCGCACTAATTCCAAATCTTTCAATGTTCTGTGCAATCTGTTTAGTTCGGTCTCGGCTTCGACAATAAACAATGGCTGTACCAGGAACCGACTGGAGAATATGGAGCAGTTCGGAAATTTTATTATCGGTTTTTCGTACAACGTAGGCTACGTTTTTCCGTTCAAAACTCATTTTGAAGACGTTTTTTACACGGAAATGCAACTGATTCTGAATGTCGTCTATAACCATCGGCGTGGCCGTGGCGGTGAGCGCTAGAATAGGTACTTGCGGAACGAGCTTACGAATATTTGCTATTTGGAGATAAGCCGGGCGAAAGTCATAGCCCCATTGGCTGATACAATGGGCTTCGTCGACGGTGATGAAGCTCACGTTCATGTGTTTCAGTTTTGCTTGGAAGAGTTCGGAGCCGAGTCGTTCTGGTGATACGTAAAGGAGTTTGATTGCTCCGAAGACGCAGTTTTCGAGAATTGTTATCATTTCGCTGTGCAACATGCCAGAATATATTGCGGCAGCTCTGATATGTTGGTTCTGCAGGCGGTCAACCTGGTCTTTCATGAGCGAAATGAGTGGAGTTACAACCAAGCAAACTCCTTCCATGGCTAATGCCGGAACTTGGAAGGCTATCGATTTGCCACCGCCTGTGGGCATAAGTCCCATTGTGTCTTTCCCGGCGCCGATGCTTTCGATTAACTCTTTCTGGATTCCGCGGAAGTGGGTATAGCCCCAGTATTTTCTAAGTATTTCCTCGTATTTCATGATTCGCTTTCAGAAGGCCGGATGTCTTCTATCTGCAATTGTATTGTACCTCGTTTGAATACGTTGTCTTCCACAGTATATGCGATGTCGAACGAGCGTTTTGATTTGATGTAGCGTACGGATGCGCTTTGTCCGAAGGCTATTCCGTTCATAACGCTGTTTGATTTCGAATCAACCAGCTCGAGTTTTATGTGTTCCTGTTCGCGCCCGACAACTTTACTTGTTCCGAAGTCGAACACGTTCTTCGTGCAAAAAAACGGCTTTGGATTTTCCGGGCCAAACGGTGCGAATCGAGCCAAATCGTTGTGGAATTTCTTGGTGATATCCTTGAAGTCAATAATGGAATCAATGTCAAGAACATGTTCCATCTGCTCGGGGCGGATGTGCTTGTCAACATATTCCTGAAATCTGCGGCGGAACTCTTTAACGTTCTCCCATTTCATAGTGAGACCGGCTGCATAGGTGTGTCCTCCAAAGTTCATCATCAGGTCGCTGCAACTTTTTATTGCTTCATAGAGATCGAAGTCGGCTACGCTGCGCGCCGAGCCGGTTGCGAAGTCTTCGTCGCGGGTGAGTACAACGGTGGGCCGATAATAAATTTCTGTTAGCCTCGAAGCCACAATACCAATAACGCCTTTATTCCAATTTTCGTCGTAGAGCACGATGCTCGACTGGTGTTTCTGGCTTTCCAAACGTGCTACTATTTGGTTAGCTTCGTCGGTCATTTGTCTGTCTACGTCTTTTCGTTTGTCGTTGTATTGGTCTATGTGTTTTGCTTTCTTAAGTGCCTCGTTCAGGTCGCGTTCCACAAGTAAATCGACGCTTTCACGCCCACTTTCCATCCGTCCGCTGGCATTTATTCGTGGGCCAATCTTGAACATTATGTCTGTCATCGAAAGTTCTCGGTTGTTGAGTCCGCACACGTCGATTATGGCTTTAAGTCCGATATTGGGGTTTTGATTCAGCTGCTTCAATCCGTGGAAAGCGAGTATTCGATTCTCGTTGACAACCGGCACAAGGTCGGCTGCGATACTCACCGCGCAGAAATCGAGCAGTGGAATAAGTCGCGTGAATGGAATACTATTGTTTTTTGCGAATGCCTGCATGAATTTAAATCCCACACAACATCCACAAAGTTCTTTGAATGGGAATGAATCGTCTTCTCGTTTAGGATTCAATATTGCCACGGCTGGCGGTAGGATTTCGTCGGGCATATGATGGTCGCAAATAATGAAGTCGATTCCATATTTTTTTGCATAGACTATTTCTTCGGTAGCTTTTATGCCACAATCGAGTATTATGATGAGTTTCACGTCGGTTTCTCGGGCGAAGTCTATACTTTTCTTGCTCAATCCGTATCCTTCGTCATATCGGTCGGGTATATAATAATCTATATTCGAGTAGAACTGTCTCAAGAATTTATACACCAATGCAACGGCCGTACATCCGTCCACGTCGTAGTCGCCATACACCATAATACGTTCTTTTCGTCCCATCGCGTCGTTGAGTCTGTCAACAGCGGCATCCATATCTTTCATAAGGAAAGGGTTGATGAGGTCAGACAGTTGTGGACGGAAGAATCTTTTGGCTGCGCTCTCCGTTTTTATTCCTCTTCGGATGAGCAATGTTGCAAGAATCGTGCTGATATTTATTTTTTCTCCGAGCTCTTTGGCTTCGATTTCCTGTTCGTTAGTCTGTCGGAGATAATTCCATTTAGATTGCATTTTGATTTCTTTTTTCTGCCCGTAAAGGTAAGAAGAAAAGGCCTAATACATTTCTACCGTCGGCTTACCGGGCCATGCAGCGGCCGGCGACGATGTTGTTGTCGGCGGTTTTTAATAGCGCGGAACAAAATACGACCGTATTTGGCCGTCCTTTTATCAGGAGAATAGAAACCCCAAGGGGTTCGGCTTGTCCTTTCACCAGGAGAACGAAAATACAACCGTATTTGACTTGTCCAACCGCCTTGAAGAATTGAATTTCGTTTGTCGCGACTCGCCCCGTACCAACTCGGGTGGAACGGCCACATGTAGGGACAGTCCCCGTATCTGTCCCTATATGCGGCCTAACGGCCGAATCAATGTAGATTCGGATAGAATTCGGGCGTTTCCTGACGTCGCAGAGCAGACTACGACCCGTATTTTGCTCCACTTAACCTCGAACACGAGGAAACTAACGGCGTTTAATGATGAAAAAGCTGAGGCGATGACTAACATCGCGTTTGGATGAGTGGGCACGCAAAACATAGGCGCCATTCTTTAGTGAAGAAACGTTGAGCTCGTTAGGCTTATGCTTGGGTGTACGTATGCGCCTAACAAACCGGCCAACGGTTGTTTCAACAATATAATAATCTATGTCCATAGGCTGCAAACGGTTCGGAATAATGAGCAGTTTACCGTTGTTGGGCATGAAACGATTCTTGATTTTAGCAGGCTCCGAACTCTGGAGCGGCGCACTCTCATTACCGTAAACATCCATTGCCGTGACTGCGAAATGACGCTCGGCAGTACTCGGCGCGAGGATGAACGATGTGCCGGTGAAGCGAGCCATAACAAGGTTTCGGGCGTCGGATATGTCGACGGGCGAAGTGGAACTCATATAGATGTTAAAATATGGCGCATTGCTCTGCAACTTAAACTTGTCCGACCGATTTCGTCGATGCTTATCAGAGAGCGTGCAGCCGGACGGGGAACCGATGGTTGGGGAATGTTCTTCACCCAGGTCATAGCCGGAAGAATGGCCTGCGAGGTGTTGAAAATCCTTTCGAAATCGTAGATTCCTTGTCGGTTGTCGAGCAGGAATTTTCCTCGGAAGTGAGCGTGCCCCATTCCGAGCTGCCGACTGACGTACATCTGTCGCTGAAGCTCTTCGGCAGTCCAATTTCCCTCGCGCGGGTCGAGAAAATAAGTTCCAAGTCCGGTTGCGACATCTTTGTTGTCCGAGTTTTCCATCCAGTCGGCGCAGAAAGGATAGTAGTTATCGCCCCTGAAATACTGCATCGGGTAGAGCTGGTCCATTAATCCGTCCTTGAGCCACTGCTGCGCCTCCTGGAAAACTCGGTCGCGAGCGTTATACCCTCTTGATGAGTAGCGGCTCAGGTCAGAATATTTTCCGATCGGCGAACACGACATCTTCACCCACGGTTTAAGAGCTTTCACCTCGCGATGGATTGCGGTAACGATTCGTGTTATGTCGGCGCGTCGCTTGGCCGGCGTATCGTTGTTTTTGTAGTTCGGCTGGGGCCATCCGTCGGGGTATCGAATATAATCGAGGTTTATTCCGTCGACATCGTATTTGCGCACAATCTCGGCACAAATGGAGGCAATGTATTCGGCCATCTGCTCTTCTCCCGGATCCATGTAGGCGCCAGTGGAATATCGGCGAATTCGGAATCCTTTTGCAACCAAACTGCGGCAGCCTAGCGAATTCCAGGCGCCAACGGGGATGGTTGCAATCCACGCGTGCAGTTCCATTCCGCGTTTGTGGCACTCGTCGATTGCAAACCGGAGGGGATCGTAGTCGTCGGCCGGCGCCTGTCCTTCACGTCCAGTTATACATCTATCCCACGGCTCAATGTCAGATGGATATATCGTTGCCGCCCGCACCCGAGTCTGGAGTAATACCGTATTTATGTTTGCAGCCGATAGTTGGTCTAGAATACCAATTAGTTCAGCCTTCTGGCGCTGAATTCCTTCTGGCGAATTGGCATAAGTTTTCGGCCAATCCATATTCGAGAGAGTTGTAATCCAAACAGCCCGTACCTCGCGTTTCGGTGCACTCTGCAAATTGAAATTTTGCTGTGGATTCTTGTTCTGTTGAGCCTCGCAAAAAGTGGATGCTAAACAGCATGTAAGTGATAAAATTAACGACTTGTTCATGTGATGAAAAAAGATTGAAAAAGGCTCTAAAAGTGCCTGAAACAAGGGTTCGCAAAGGTATGCAATATTTTTATAATCCGATTTTAACCGATACCTTTGCCTCCGTGTTACATACATTCTTATAAAGAGTATACAATTATTATTTCCGTTTCTTCCTACCTAATCTCATCCGGCGGAAGGAGCAACAAAACAAAAATCAACAATGAATAAAAAAATCATTCTACTCGTAACAGCACTCATGATCACCCTAGGAGCAAACGCACAGTTTCAAGAAGGAAAAGGCTATCTCGGAGCGTCGTTAACCGGCCTCGACCTACACTACAATGCAGCAGATGGACTCAATATCGGTCTAGAACTCAAAGCTGGATATTTTGCCCTCGACAACTTCATGCTTCTCGGAACATTAAGTGCTGAACACAACGGCTCTGAAGCTGTTGCCGACCATATCGCAGTAGGAGGCGGAGCACGCTACTACATAATGCAGAACGGACTCTACCTCGGGCTCAATGGAAAGTTCATACACGCGAATCACAACTACAACGATCTCATGCCCGGAATCGAAATAGGCTACGCGTTCTTCATCAATCGCTCCGTTACCATCGAGCCATCACTCTACTACGACCATTCCTTCAAAGGCAGTAACTATTCAACTGTCGGATTGAAGCTCGGACTAGGCATATATCTCTTCGATGATTAATCTCCTTCTCCCTACCCTAGAGACATGCAGCAACTCCCTTCGCAATTACTCGAAAAAGCTGTAAACGAATTTGCAGGACTACCTGGAATCGGTCGGAAAACAGCTCTCCGACTGGTTCTGCACCTGCTTCGCAACACACCCGAACAAGTCGACTCGTTCGCCGAAGCCCTTTCAAGAGCAAAACACGAAATCAAACACTGTAAAACATGTCACAATATCTCAGACACAGAAATCTGCCCGATATGCTCCAATCCGAAACGCGACACAACAACTATCTGTGTCGTTGAAAACATCCAGGATGTCATGGCCATTGAAAACACCCAACAATATGCCGGTCTATATCACGTACTCGGAGGAATAATCTCGCCCATGAACGGAATTGGGCCCAATGATATCGAAATAGATTCGCTCATTAAAAGAGTGGCCTGCGATGGAATCAGCGAAGTTATTCTCGCTCTGGCCAGTACTATGGAAGGTGATACAACAAACTTCTATATCTCCCGCAAGCTCAAGGATTCAAATGTTCGCTTAAGCGTAATTGCACGCGGAATATCAGTGGGCGACGAACTCGAATACACTGATGAAGTGACTCTTGGACGAAGCATTATCAACAGAACCCCGCTCGAAACCATATGAAAAAAACACAACGAATACTGCAAATCCAACTCTTTGTAGCCGCCCTGCTCTCGATAGTAATAATCATTCTCTACGAAACTCAACTCATCCTGCCGGGTACGCTCTTCAGCAACGACGAGTCAGCCAAACTTACCATCGTGCAATTCATAATGCAATTTGTCACTCTCGCGGCGTGCCCCATCGCCCTCTATCTTTTTAAAATCGCCCCTATCAGGAGAAATCTCACATCTCCTAAAGCACTCTCCATCTGGGGGACACTGCGCATACAAATGCTATGTGTACCTATGGTGACAAATATATGGCTCTACTATTCCACGGGATTCTCAACGGGCCATTTTTATATGTTCCTAATTCTGGGCATTTGTCTCTTCCTTGTCTATCCCTCCGAAACACGTTGCAAAAAAGAATTACAATGACACTAACGGTTATCATCGTAAACTACAACGTAAAATACTATCTCGAGCAATGCCTTCACAGTCTTGTTCCAGCGCTCGAATGCGTAGATGCACAAGTATATGTCGTCGATAATAACTCAACCGACGGTTCCATCGAATATCTCGAACCACTATTCCCTGGTGTTCACTTCATTTCGTCGCTTCACAACATAGGATTCGCAAAGGCTAACAATCTTGCTATCCGCCAAACTGAAAGTGACTATGTACTCTTGCTCAACCCCGATACGCTCGTGGCCGAAAATACCATTCGCGAATCTATAGAATTCATGAACCGTCATCCCGATGCCGGCGGATTAGGAGTGCAAATGCTAAACGCCGACGGAACAAAAGCTCTAGAAAGTCGACGCGGATTACCATCACCCATGGTTGCATTTTACAAAATGACCGGTCTGTGCCGCCGATTTCCCAAACACCCAAAGTTCGGGCACTACTACATGAGTAACCTCCCCTGGAATGAACCCGCACAAATAGAAATCATAAGTGGAGCCTACTGTATGCTACGCCGCACCGCGCTCGACAAAATCGGACTCCTCGACGAAAGCTTCTTCATGTATGCTGAAGATATCGACCTCAGTTGCCGACTACTCAAAGGAGGCTACACAAACTGGTATATCCCACAACGAATCCTGCACTACAAAGGCGAAAGCACCCAGAAATCAAGTTTCCGCTACGTGCATGTATTCTACGGTGCAATGCTAACCTTCCTCAAGAAACACTATTCCCGCAAAAACTTCCTCTTCACCATCCCTATCAAAACCGCCATTTACTTCAAGGCTATCGTCTCACTATTCCAAATGCTCAATAGACGAGTAATGATTTCACTCGGATTTTTCCGCCCATCCAGACACACTGCAACAACCTACCACTTCATAGGCGAACAAAGCACCATTGACCACTGTCGTATCATCGCTCGAAATCACGGACTCACCGCACATTTCATCAAAGGCAACAATCGCTCTATGCCTAACGGTCACCAAGACTTTGCCGACCAAATAGATACTAGTCAACCGCAATGCGTGGTTTACGATAACGATGCCTATACCAACCAACAAATACTTGACATATTCGCCCGAAATCCAATTGATAACCTAACAATGGGAATATACAACCGACAAACAAAACGAATCATAACCATAAACGAAACCATGAACTAATCTCTTCTCATGCAAACTGCCGATCTAAGCATAACCCTACGAGCAATGGAGCCAGAAGACCTCGACGAGCTCTATGAAATCGAAAACGACTCCGATACATGGAATGCCGGCACAACCAACGTACCTTACAGCCGATTCGTACTCCGGAACTACATTGCCAACTCAACTAACGACATATACACCGACCGTCAACTACGCCTCATCATTGAGCATAACCACTCGCAAACTATCGGTCTCATCGACCTAACCGACTTTGACCCCCGTCATCATCGTGCTCAAATTGGAATAATCATTAAACCAGCCTATCGCCATAACGGATACGCCCATGCAGCCATAAAAAAATTACTCGACTACTCGCATACCAACATTGGTTTGAACCAAATATATGCTTGCGTTGATTCTCTCAACCTCCCTTCTGTGCGCTGCTTTCAATCAGCCGGATTTCGCACCACAGCTCTCCTTCCCCAATGGCTTTTCGATGGCGAAATATATCGTGATGCACTCTTCATGCAATATTTCCTATAATCAACGAAGAATACAAATCAAAAGCCTAAACGCAACATTACATCTTACACACATAAAACTTAGGAACTGTACGTATTCAACTAGGGTAGAAAGTTGATGTGTATTTTTTTCACGTCTGACGTAGAAAGAGACAATATATATCTGGAAGATATTCAGATCTAGGGTGTTTTTATAGTGGTATAGGCCACAAGTTGGTCAGTACGGGCGGCAGAAGAACGATAGTAAACAAAGGCTTGATAGGTATTTTCGGTTTGCCAGAAACTGCCGTCTGTTTCAAGTGGGCGTGCATTATTTCGGGAGTCAAGTTGGATGAATCGGTAGTTGTAGTAACCCATTTTCAGGAGGATGGCAGTTTTATATTGCCGAGCTTCTGCATCGTAGGAGAGTCGATATTCAGGCATGAGGCGGTCATATGTCCAATCGGCATTCAAATAAATTTCTTCTTTTAAAGGTTGAGGGCTGTCAAATCGAAAATTCACTATGAGATAGTCGCTTGCCGTGTTATTATTCCAATTGTCAGAGTTACGGATACAGAAAGCTCCATCGGCATCGCGTTCGGAGAGATAATTAGGTTGTTCGGTGGCTATGAATGGAAAAGCATTATAGTTCTGGCCATCCCATGCGACACGTTCGATTCCCATGGAAGCCACTTTTGTGGATAGAATTTCAAATTTGCGATATTCGTTTCCGGCCAGAAAGATATGGTCTTTGCAATGACTCCAGCGCATTCCGTCAACGGTTGAGAATTGCGGTTTGATATTGATTCGAGCATCGCTCCATCTCTTGTTTTGCAACAGAACGGTTTTGATTTGTTTTGCTGGGTCGGTGACACGATATGAGCCGTAGGCCAGTGTCATTTCGACTTGCTGATGAGCACGGTTCACGGTTGCGTCGGTATTAGAAGTGGCCGCGAGACCTAGGTGCATCATTCTGTCCTTGGGTTCAGTGAGCATGAAACAGGCTTTGAGCACGGGTTCATCGTTGTCATCGAGAACGGTGAGAATATAATTGCCAGATATTCGAGGCTTACAGCGTTCGTTGGGAATTGTGATTCGATAGTGGGTGTAGAGAGTGTTGGTGAATTCGGACTGCTGGAAGTTGTCGATAGTATTTCCGCTTGCGAATCCATCCACGAAATCGGCTTCGAAGAGAGCGACAGATGGTTGCCAGTCGGCTTCACAATGCTGGAGGGTGTAGGTGTAGCGGTTGTATTCGTGTGTTAGATCGTCGAAATCTATCGTTATTTCGCCTCGTCCGAGTTCAGTCACCGGAAGTTGAAGCCAGTCGCCATCGGCCACTACTTGTAGAGTTTTGATTCGCTGTGAGATTATTTCATGGCGTTGTGCTCGATGCTCACGGGAGTGAGTATCGAGAGTATATACAATATAAGGTTAAGATGTTTTTTCATTATTCTTTTTTAAGCAGGTCTTCGAGGAAGGTATTGAGATCATCTTCGAGGCTGCTCATCAGTTCGTTTCCCACAATCATTATATCGTCGTCGACGAGAAAGAGTTCTGCCACATTTTCTTTTTCGTCGTCTTCAAGCACGAAGCTAAAAGGCTTCATTATTCCCATGTTTTCGATTTCGCCGCTAAGTTTATGCAAGATGGTCTGCAGTTGGACGGAGGCCTCGTTGTTAAAATTATCCGACTTATTTTCAATCCACTCATCTACGACACATCGGGTTATTTCCTCATCATCGTCGTCGAACGCCATGAGGTCTCCGCTTTCCTGCGAGGCTCTGATGTGAATGTCGGTCATTGTGCAGAGGTCATCGGTTTGCGGAAACTTCTGAATTATTTTACGCACGAAACGTTCGATTTGCAATTGTGTTTGTTCTGCCTGTTTCATTCGATTGTGTGTTTGTTTTTTGTGTCCGCGCAAAGGTAATCTTTTCCACGAGAAAACATCGGCGGTCATCAAACGTCGGCAATTATGAGTTTTAAGAGAGCGATGCTTATAGATAATTATCGATGCCTGATTACCTTTGCATGGCATAAATCCAGTGATAACAACATCAAAAATCAATAAGAATTATGAAACCAACATTATTGCTCCTCGCTGCAGGAATGGGTAGCCGCTACGGTGGTTTAAAGCAGCTCGACGGTCTCGGCCCGAACGGTGAAACCATTATGGATTATTCTATCTTCGACGCTATTCGTGCCGGATTCGGAAAGATTGTGTTCGTCATCAGGAAAGATTTCGAAGAACAGTTTCGCCGGCAAATTCTAACGAAATATGAGAACCATATTCCCACCGAACTGGTGTTTCAAAGCGTTAACTCGCTGCCCGAAGGATTCGCTCTGCCCGAAGGGCGCGAAAAGCCTTGGGGCACGAACCATGCCGTGCTCATGGCAAAAGATGTTATAAACGAACCCTTCTGTGCAATTAACTGCGATGATTTCTACAACCGCGACAGCTTTGAAGTGATTTCCAGATTTCTCACCAACCTACCCAAGGATTCAAAAAACAAATATGCCATGGTGGGTTTCAGAATAAGCAACACGCTAAGCGAAAACGGAACCGTTACACGCGGTATCTGCACCAAGAATGGGCAGGGACATCTCACTTCGGTTGTAGAGCGTCAAGATATTGAACGGCGCAACGGACAAGTGATGTTCAAAGACGAAGAAGGCCTATGGGTGCCTGTACCCGACGACACGCCCGTTTCAATGAATGTATGGGGATTCACGCCCGAATATTTCGACCACAGTGAGGAGTATTTCAAACAATTCCTCTCCGACCCGAAGAACATCAGTAATCTGAAATCGGAGTTTTATATTCCTACAATGGTCAACAAGCTTGTTACCGACGGCACTGCTACAGTCGACGTGCTCGACACCACAAGTAAATGGTTCGGCGTTACTTATTCGGCCGACCGCCAAGGAGTGGTCGAGAGAATCAAAGCCCTCGTCGACGACGGAACTATCCCTCAAAACTCTTCTAACCCTCCAAAACGCAGGCCGGTACAAGAAAAATAAACCGGCCTGCCTTATTTCACTTTTCAATCTCAAAACACAAGATGAACATATCGCTACTAAACCCGCAGCAACTAGATATTTTGAAAAACACCATATCACAGGCACAGCACATAGTGATTTGCGCGCATAAATCGCCCGATGCGACGCAGTTGGCTCTGCGCTGGCCTGGAAAAATTATCTTGAAAATACGGGGAAAACCGAAGTCCAGATTTGTTTGCCCGACCAAACGCCCGACTTCTTGCATTGGCTGCCCAATCACCGGCAAATTCTACGCTACGACAGGGGGCCTGACAAGGTTAAAGAAGTGTTCCATAAGGCCGACCTCGTGTTCTGTCTCGACTTCAACCAATCATCCCGGCTCGACGATATGCAAGCGGCACTCGAACTTTCGCAAGCCCCACGCATACTTATCGACCACCATCTCGACCCCGACACCAATTGCGCACTCACCATTTCGCACCCCGAAATGTCGAGCACCAGCGAAATAATATTCGACCTCATTTGGCAGCTGGGCGCCTACGACAGCATGAGTTGCGATTGCGCCGCCTGCATCTACTGCGGAATGATGACCGACACGGGCGGATTCACCTACAATTCCACCCGGCCCGAAATCTATTTCATAATCTCAAAACTCCTCGAAAAAGGCATCAATAAAGATGAAATCTACAACCTCGTCTATCACAACTTCTCGGCCAACGCCATCAAACTCCGGGCCCACATAATACTAAACAAGCTCAACGTAATCGAAGAACTCCACGCCGCCTATTTCACCGTTACCAAAGACGAAATGCGAAAATTTCATTTCATCAAGGGCGACATGGAAGGTTTGGTGAACATTCCGCAAAAAATTCGCGGCCTGAAACTCAGCATATCGTTGCGCGAAGATACCGAACGACCGAACCTAATCCTGGTTAGTCTTCGTTCGAGCAACGGATTCCACTGCCAACCCATGGCCACACGCTTTTTCAACGGCGGCGGGCATGCCGATGCATCGGGCGGCAAACTGTTTTGCACCATCGAAGAAGCCGAACAAATAACCCTCCGCGCCCTCCTGGCCTATAAAAACGAATTGCAGCAAAAGTCGGCTAGATAATCTCGCGCCGACTCCCAAAACATAATTCAAATTAACCCGCTTAAAGCCTCTGCAGAAAGAAACCGTTTGGTTTGATGCTCGCGGAACTCCCGCAACGATAAAACTATTTGGTTTGATGCTCGCGGAACTTCCGCAACGATGAAACTATTTGGTTTGATGCTCGCGGAACTTCCGCAACGATGAAACCGTTTGGTTTGACTCTCGCGGAACTCCCGCAACGATGAAACCGTTTGGTTTGGGCCTTGCAACACCATTGCAAGCGAGAAACTAAAAGGTTTGAGCCTTACAACACTGTTGCAAACAAGAAACCAAAAAGTTTGGGCCTTGCAACAACGTTGCAAACGAGAAACCAAAAAGTTTGGCCCCTGCAACAACGTTGCAAACAAGAAACCAAAAAGTTTGGGCCTTGCAACAACGTTGCAAACGAGAAACCAAAAAGTTTGCCCCTTGCAACAATGTTGCAAGCAAGAAACCAAACAGTTTGGGCCTTGCAACACCATTGCAAACAAGAAACCAAAACATGGTC
>NZ_BAKH01000008.1 GCF_000614105.1 Prevotella micans DSM 21469 = JCM 16134 | reverse complement strand
CCTCTAGAAATTACTCCCGTATCTCTGAAAAATTACTCCCGTATTCCCGAGCGATTGTTCCCGTATTCCCTTCTATTTATATACGAAGCCCCTTCTATTTATATACGTACTCTCATTGTTTTCTAAACCGAGAAATTGAATTATCATCACGATGAAAAATTAGTTTCATCATGATGATACAAACGTTTCATCGTGATGATAAATTTGTTTTATCACGATGATAATTCAATTTCTCCAGTATGTCTATGATACAACTCCCTAATGTAAATAGAAGGGAATACGGGAGTAATTTCTAGGAGATACGGGAATAGATACACGTGGACTCGGGAGTAGTTATTCGGAGCTGCGTATGTAATCGCTCGGGGATACGTATGTGTAAAGGCACAGTGCAGAAGTAAAATGGACTCCTGCACGGTTGCATCGTTACCAATGAAGAAAACGATTAATTAAATAATAGATATTTAAGATATGCTGTAGGCCTTCAACTCGTCGGCCAACTCAACCAGCTTGCCATACCACTCATCGCCGAACCTCCGAATGAGGGGCTCACGAAGAAAAACATAAAGCGGCAGACCTAACTTACGACCCTTATCGACGGCCGACTGGCATATAGACCAACGATGATAAGTAATCCCAAACAAACCGTCGCCAAAATCCTTAACACGCAGAGGATAGAGTGCACATGAAACGGGCTTCTCAACAAATGTTCGGCCAACGCAATGAGCTCGCTCTATTGAACATAAACAACAATCGCCATCATAACACGTGAAAATACAGTCTTTTCCGCCCACAATGCTTGTAACCAAATCGCCATCCGAATCTGTATAAGCCACGCCGTGACTGTCGACAACCGACTGTGCCGTTGCGCTCATATACGGCCAGTAATCATCCAATGAACTCTCAAGTTCCATCACCTCGTCCAAATTCACCGGTGCACCCGACGTGCCTTCGACACAACATCTTCCCTTGCAAATCTTCAGGTCACAACAGAAGCATTCGGTTAGAACCGCTGCCGACACAAGAACATTGTCGACCTGAAAAATTGCATTCGTAATATTGTCGTCCATGAAATAATGGCTTAGGCTGGGATGAGGAAGTTTATTACTTCCTTTTCGACCGTGACACGGAATGGGCCAACAGGGGTGTTGCTTAGCAGTCGGCCATCGACGCTGACCATTGTGCTGGGCTCGACGTGCATCTCAATGTTACGAGTACGATAGGGATGAACACTTCGATGATTCAGAAATTTACCGCGGAGGAAAAGGTATATACCTTCAAAAAGTTGGGTCATTTCGGGAGGATAAACTACCGAGGCGTCGAGCAGACCGTTATAGGGTACGGCGTTGGGGGTTTGTCCGTATCCGTGGGCATTGCCGATGCATACGGTCATGATTTTCCGCTTAATGAAATCCTCGTTTATGCGAATGTGCATGTTGTAGTCCATCCGTTGGAAAGCTAGGAATATAAACGAGAAGATGAATGACAAACTGCGTGAACCAAAGAAACTGCGAGTACGGCGACGCAGGTTCATGATGGATGCAACGAAGCCGATATTTATGCAATTGAGGAAATGGCGGTGGCAGTTCTCACCTTTTCGGTTTTTGTAGTGTATGCATCCGAGGTCTATTTTCCGTATACGTCGTTTTTGTAGCCACCCGATGTTTTTCTCAACGTCATCCTGACTGTATCCCCAGAATCTTGCAAAATCGTTCATTATTCCGTTCGGAATCACTCCTAGAACAACTTGGTTGCGCACTTCGGCTGATTCTTGCATTAGATAGTTCACAGCGTCGTTAAGGGCCGAGTCTCCACCATAGATTACAATGGTTCCGTAGCCGTTGTGCACCATCATTCTTATTAGTCTAACAACGCTCTTTGAATTTTCACTTTGCACCATGTCATAGTCTATACCGCGTGCTTTAAGGCATCGCTCGGCATGTTCCCAGCGTTTGCGGGCATATCCAAAAATACCGCCTTTCGGACAGTAGATAATTCCCCATTTGTGTTGGTTCGTCATATTTGTTTCCTCTTATTTTGGTTCTTCTATCATGCTGATAATTGTTTGCGTCTTTTCGTGGTTAGGCATTTCGGCGTCGAGCCAGTTGATTTTGAATCCTCGACGTTCCATTCCTCTGAACCAGGTCATTTGTCGTTTTGCGAACTGGTGTATTGCAGTTTCGAGAGCACGGAAGGTTTGGTCTAGAGTTGACTTACCGATAATGTGTTCAGTGATGTATTTATATTCCAATCCGTAGTAGATTAGGGCTTCGGCTGATATTCCTCTGTTAAGAAGTGAGCGCACTTCTTCGATTAGTCCGTTATCTAATCGTTCTTTGAGTCGTTGGGTGATTCTCTGTCGGCGCATGTTACGGTCGATATTTATCCCGAATATCAATGATTGAATGGGCAAGAAGGTGCGTTTGGAAGCTGGCGTTCGGAGGTTAAATGTTTCAATTTCAATAGCTCGTATGGCTCGCTGACAGGAGTCGAGGTCGGTTTTGTTATGGAGGGTTGACTGAGTTCGGCGTTTGAGGTTTATAAGGATTTCTGTGAGCTGTTCGAGTGTTTTGTCTTTTAATTCGAGTCGGAGTTTTTCGTTACGTGGAACCTCGTGCAAGTTGTAGCCTTTTAGCACAGCCTCGATATATAATCCGGTTCCTCCGCAAAGTATTGGCTGAACATTACGTCGACAGATGTCGTTGTAGGCCGTTCGGAAATCGTGCTGGAACTGGAAGAGATTATACTTTGTTCCGGCATCGCAAATGTCGATGAGATGATGAGGTATTGGTTGTCCGTTGACTATATAATCGTCCAAATCCTTACCGGTTCCGATAGTCATGTCACGATAAACCTGTCGTGAATCAGCTGAGATTATTTCTCCGGCTAACTTCTGAGCAAGGGACACAGCAAGAGCAGTTTTTCCGCTTGCAGTTGGTCCGAGAATCGTGATTAGCTTCTTTTCCATCAGTTGTTCTTGTAGACGATACTTAGAAATGAATGCTGGCAAAGATATTTAAAAAAGCCGCCCAACACTGTTGCTGGGCGGCACATATAATAAACGTTATAAAACAGAATTATCCGTTGTGTTTCTTCATTATCTTTATTAGGTCGACCACCTTGTGAGAGTAACCGATTTCGTTGTCATACCATGAAACGACTTTCACGAATTTGTCTGTGAGATAAACTCCAGCATCGGCATCAAAAATTGATGTGAGCGAGCATCCCAGGAAGTCGGAAGAAACAACTTTATCTTCGGTATAACCAAGGATTCCTTTCAATTCACCTTCTGCGGCGTCTTTCATTGCTTTGCAGATATCTTCTTTTGAAGCCGGTTTTTTGAGATTAACCGTGAGATCGACAACCGACACGTCAAGAGTCGGAACTCGCATAGAAATACCCGTCAGTTTGCCGTCGAGCTCAGGAATAACCTTACCCACAGCCTTTGCTGCTCCAGTCGATGAAGGAATGATGTTACCCGATGCTGCACGACCGCCACGCCAGTCTTTCAACGACGGACCGTCAACAGTGCGCTGAGTTGCTGTGGTTGAGTGTACAGTTGTCATCAATCCGGTTTCGATTCCAAATTTGTCGTTCAAAACTTTTGCTATCGGTGCGAGGCAGTTTGTTGTGCACGATGCGTTCGAAACGATAGTCTGCCCGTTATATTTATCAGTATTTACACCGCAAACGAACATATCGGCCTGGCGTCCGTCATCACCTTTTTTCGATGGGGCCGAGAGAATAACATATTTTGCTCCGGCCTGAATGTGCTTTTCTGCGCGGTCCATTGTGAGATAGAAACCGGTTGATTCAACAATATATTCGGCTCCAATTTCACCCCATTTCAAATCTGCTGCATCTTTTTCTGCTGTTACGCGAATACGATTACCATTTACGATGAGTTCATTTTTAGTGGCATCGACTTCGATTGTTCCCTTGAACTGTCCGTGCATAGTATCATACTTGAGCATGTAAGCCATGTAATCAACCGGAAGAAGGTCGTTAATTCCTACTACAACTACATCTTTTGCGTTTGCTTCCTCGAGAGTGGAACGGAAGACGAAGCGGCCAATACGACCGAAACCATTAATACCAATTTTAATCATTTGTTTCGTTTTTATTTAAGATGAATATTAAAAAATGCTGGATTGTGCTCCTGAAAATAGATAACTTTTATCTTTTTACATCGGCAAAGTTACATAGAAGTTCTTAATTTTGCCGACGGGTTTTGTATTAAACATTATTAAAGATTGGAAGCCCGATTGTTTTATAAAAAGATTGTTATTCACAAGGATTCGAAGTTTCTCATGGCGGAATCTTCGAGTATTTAAAATCAAATAGTTTATGAATAGTTTCTTAAAGGAATTCAAGGAGTTTGCCATGCGTGGCAATGTGATGGACATGGCTGTGGGCGTTATCATTGGTGCCGCATTCGGCAAGATTGTAAGTTCGCTGGTCGACGATATAATCATGCCGCTTCTTGGTGTAATCACGGGCGGTATCGACTTCAGTGGACTGAGTTTCAATGTCGAAGATGCCACCGTGAAGTATGGTATGTTTTTACAGAATATTCTGGACTTCATCATTATTGCATTCTGCATTTTCCTCATGATCAAAGGTATGAACACACTCGCAAAACGATGGAAAGAAGAGCCTAAACCCGAAGAGTCGGCTAAACCTAACAACGAAGAGGTACTTCTAACTGAGATTCGCGACCTTCTAAAGGAGAAATAAGTTTCAGGAGCTCTTTCAGCACTCTTGTTCGGCGGTTTTTAGTACTCTGAATCTGTCTTTGCAACGCCGAATAATTTATTTCAGTACTTGTACATGATATAATGCTCGAAAATAAATTATTTCGGGCCGATGCATTCGATATAATCTCCGGAGCCCTCGATTTCAGCATTACAACAGTTGCTATGGTGAGGCGAAATAAAATATTCCACCTTTTTATTATATAGGCTCTGTTAGTCATATAAATCATCGATTCCTCAATTATGAATCGTGTGCCAATCGAGCCGATTATCATACTTTAAAAGTTGTTCTTAAGCGCGATGTTCATTGGGTTGACGGGATTAGAGAATTAATGATTTTTATTTTGTAGTTTTTTCACATCTCCTTAATTTTACACTCGTTTTCAAGCTATTACCCAATTACATAAAATAAAATTTGAAATGATACGAGAAAAACAAATCGTGGAATGTGTCCCTAATTTCAGCGAAGGACGCAATCAAAATGTAATCAAACAAATCACAGACGAAATCGTTTCTGTAAAAGGTGTCAAACTGTTGGATGTCGACCCCGGTGAGGCTACTAATCGAACGGTGGTAACATTCGTTGGCGAACCCAAAGAGGTTGTCGAGGCAGCTTTCCTTGCAGTGAAGAAAGCAGCACAACTCATCGACATGCGTCAGCATCACGGTGCCCATCCGCGAATGGGAGCAACGGATGTTTGCCCGCTCATCCCCGTGTCGGGTATAACGCTGGAAGAGTGTGCCGAACTGGCTCGCAAGTTGGCTGAACGAATTGCAAAAGAACTGAATGTGCCTTGCTATTGCTATGAAGCTGCAGTACTAAAGCCCGAGAGAAAGAACCTCGCCATTTGTCGTAAGGGCGAATACGAAGGACTGCCTGAACGAATGACCGATACCGGTGAAGCTCCCGATTTCGGCGCACGAGCTTTTGACGAATCGATTGCCCGCACCGGATGCACAGCCGTGGGCGCACGCGATTTTCTCATCGCAACAAACTTCAACCTGAACACCACATCCACTCGTAGGGCTAACGCGATTGCTTTCGACGTTAGAGAAAAAGGTCGTCCGCAGCGCGAAGGAGGTTCACCGATTGGTAAACCGATGAAGGATGCCAATGGCAAAACCATTATGATTCCCGGAACGCTGAAAGGAACAAAGGCGATTGGCTGGTTTATCGACGAATACGGCATTGCACAGGTGTCGATGAATATTACCGATATAAACGTTACCCCATTGCACATTGCTTTCGACGAGGTCTGTCGTTGCGCACAAAACCGTGGCGTTCGTGTGACAGGTACCGAAATCGTTGGCTTGATACCGAAACGCACGCTCATCGATGCAGGTAAATATTTCTTGCGCAAGCAAAACCGCTCTACGGGCATTCCCGAGGAAGATATACTTAAAATAGCCGTCTCGTCGATGGGACTGGCTGATTTGAAACCATTCAATCCACGCGAGAAAGTTATTGAGTATCTGCTCGAAGACGAGAACAAGACAGACCGACTTATCGACCTGACAGTAAAAGGCTTCGCCGACGAAACATCGCGCGAATCTCCAGCTCCGGGTGGCGGAACCATCGCAGCTACATGGGTGCGCTGGGTGCAGCATTGGGAACGATGGTTGCCAACCTCTCAAGCCACAAACCAGGTTGGGATGCCCGCTGGGAAGAGTTTAGCAACTGGGCAGACAAGGGACAGAAGATTCAGACAGAGTTAATGGCACTCGTTGACGAAGACACCGAAGCTTCAATCGCATCATGTCTGCCTTCGGAATGCCAAAAGGAACCGACGAAGAGAAAGCCTTACGCTCGGCAGCCATTCAGGATGCCACGTTATATGCAACACAAGTTCCGTTGCACACGATGAAGGCCTCCTATCATGTATTCGGGCTGTGCCGCGCAATGGCCGAAGAAGGTAATCCGAACAGCGTTTCCGATGCCGGAGTAGGCGCATTGGCCGCTCGCGCTGCCGTCCTTGGCGCCGGATTGAACGTGAAAATCAACGCCGCCGGATTGAAAGACCGCGCAACTGCCGACAAATTGGTTGCCGAGGCCAACGAACTGATTGCAAAGGCTAATTCGGAAGAAGCAGAGATATTGAAAATCGTTGAATCAAAAATGTAATCCAACTATGACCAAAGAACAATTCGTAAAAGATATTCGTGCCGGCATTCCCGACACACTGCCTGAGCCGCAAGCCTACGATACGACCATCAACCATGCGCCTAAACGCAAGGATATTCTTACCGAAGAGGAAAAGAGGCTTGCACTTCGCAACGCTTTGCGCTACTTCCCGCAGAAGTTCCACGCCGTTCTGGCTCCCGAGTTTGCGGAGGAACTGAAAACGTATGGAAGAATATACATGTATCGTTTCAGGCCTACCTACGAGATGTACGCCCGTCCAATTGACGAGTATCCACACCGCTCGCAGCAGGCCGCAGCCATCATGATGATGATTCAGAACAACCTCGATAAGGCTGTAGCACAGCATCCGCACGAACTGATAACCTATGGCGGGAACGGCGCCGTATTCCAGAACTGGGCGCAATATCGGCTTGTAATGAAATACTTGAGCGAGATGACCGACGAGCAAACACTTGTGATGTATTCCGGTCACCCGCTCGGATTGTTCCCCTCGCACAAAAACGCCCCACGCGTGGTTGTGACAAACGGAATGGTTATTCCGAACTATTCAAAGCCAGACGACTGGGAGCGCGACAATGCACTCGGCGTAAGTCAATACGGACAAATGACGGCCGGCTCGTATATGTATATCGGTCCACAAGGTATTGTTCACGGAACGACGATAACTGTCCTGAACGCCGCTCGCAAGGTAGGAGGCAACAACATGAAACTGTTTGTTACAGCAGGTCTGGGCGGAATGTCGGGCGCACAGCCTAAGGCCGGAAACATTGCAGGCGTTGTCAGCGTAACGGCCGAAATCAATCCGTTAGCTGCCCGCAAGCGTTATGAGCAAGGTTGGGTAGACGAGCTGCACGAAAACCTCGACGAGCTGATTCCTGCAATCCGCAAAGCCGTTGAAGAAAAGCGCGTAGTTTCAATGGCATACGTAGGCAACGTGGTAGACCTCTGGGAACGCCTCGCCGACGAGAACATTCGCGTAGACCTCGGAAGCGACCAGACCTCGCTCCACAATCCATGGGCTGGCGGATACTATCCCGTCGGACAGAGCCTTGAGGAATCAAAACGTATGATGGCCGAAGCCCCCGAAGAGTTTAAAGAGAAGGTACAAGAGTCGCTCCGCCGTCAGGTTGCAGCCATCAACAGGCTCACCGCAAAAGGCATGTACTTCTTCGACTACGGCAATGCTTTCCTACTCGAATCAAGTCGCGCAGGAGCCGACATCATGGGCAAAAACGGAAAGTTCCGTTATCCATCCTACGTGCAAGACATCATGGGGCCGATGTTCTTCGACTATGGTTTCGGCCCGTTCCGATGGGTATGCTCGTCGGGCGACCCGAAAGATCTGGCAACAACCGACCGCATCGCAACCGAAGTTCTCGAAGAAATACGCAAGACTGCAACTCCCGACATCATCGGGCAGTTAGACGACAACATCCACTGGATTAAGGAAGCCGGCAAGAATCAGCTCGTCGTAGGTTCGCAAGCACGCATCCTATACGCCGATTCAGAGGGAAGAATAAAAATAGCCCTCGCCTTCAATGAAGCCGTGCGCAGCGGCCGAATCAGCAAACCCGTTGTGCTCGGGCGCGACCATCACGACGTATCAGGCACCGACTCGCCATTCCGCGAAACCAGCAACATCTACGACGGTTCGCAATTCTGCGCCGACATGGCCGTACAGAACGTCATCGGCGACTCCTTCCGCGGCGCCACTTGGGTGTCGATTCACAACGGCGGCGGAGTAGGCTGGGGCGAAGTCATCAACGGCGGCTTCGGCATGGTTGTCGATGGAAGCGACGACTCGGCACGCCGCATTCAGCAAATGCTACTTTGGGACGTAAACAACGGCATCGCACGCCGGAGCTGGGCACGCAACAAGGGTTCCATCGACGCCATCAAGCGCGAGATGGAGCGCACACCCAACCTCACCGTAACGCTCCCCAACCTCGTGGACGACGGCATCATCGACAAAGCATTCTAACAACAACGCAATGGGAACAGTTCCGTCCGCCACACATTCCGTCGCCCCTTCAGGGCTTCGGTTGATTGGTCGACCATTTTACAGCGGTGGAGCCCGATAGCTCCACCGCCTGCCTGTGGTCTGACGCCCCTTCGGGGCTTGCACGGGATAGCGATTGTCCTCTCGACGAAACGACATTTGTCCTCTAAGTTAGACGTCAATCGGCCTCTAAGTTAAACGTCAATCGTTCTCTAAGTTAAGCGACAATCGTCCTCTAAGTTAAACGACAACCGTCCGCCCTAAGGAGCGATAATCGCCGTCTAAGTTTAACAGTCTACATCCCTACCTCAATCCCTATAAACAATTTAATAAATCAATTATAATGACACATCAAATAAGCGCAGAACACCTCTCCATCGAACGCATCGGAGAGATTATAGAGAAAAGAATAAAACTCGAGCTCTCCGACGACGCCCGACAGAGAATTACACGCTGCCGCGAGTATCTGGACAAAAAGATTGAAGCATCAGACAAGCCCATCTACGGCGTAACAACCGGCTTCGGCTCGTTGTGCAAAATATCTATCGACAAGCAACAACTCTCCGACCTCCAGAAAAACCTTATGATGTCGCACGCCTGCGGCGTAGGCGAACGCGTGCCAAACGAAATCGTGAAGATAATGCTCCTGCTGAAGATACAGTCGCTAAGCTACGGCTTCTCCGGCTGCCAATTGGCAACAGTGGAGCGACTGATTGGCTTCTTCAACAACGACATCTACCCCGTTGTCTACATGCAAGGCTCGCTCGGTGCATCGGGCGACCTCGTTCCGTTAGCCCACCTGTGCCTGCCGCTTCTGGGCATTGGCAGCGTAGAAATAAACGGCGAAGTTATCTCGGGCGAAGAAATGCTCAAGAAGATGAATTGGCAACCCATCCAGCTCGTTTCAAAAGAAGGACTCGCACTGCTCAACGGAACACAGAACATGAACGCTTTCGCCGTTTGGTGCTTGCTACAAGCACAGCGATTGAGCGACTGGGCAGACAAGATAGGCGCCATGTCGCTCGAAGCCTACGATGGACGCATCGAACCATTCACACACGCCGTACACGCCGTTCGTCCGCACCAAGGACAAATAGACACCGCACGACACATTCGCGAACTGCTCGAAGGAAGCGAACTCATCAAACAACCAAAGGTAAACGTACAAGACCCCTACTCGTTCCGCTGCATGCCACAAGTGCACGGCGCGTCGAAAGACACGATACGCTACGTGAAATCGGTTATCGACATCGAAGTGAACGCCGCTACCGACAACCCAACCGTCTGCCCCGACGAAGACCTTGTCATCTCAGCCGGCAACTTCCACGGCGAGCCCATTGCACAACCAATGGACTTCCTCGCAATCGCCCTATGCGAACTGAGCAACATCTCCGAACGACGCATCTACAAACTCGTATCCGGCACACGCAATCTTCCAAGCTTCCTGGTAGCTAAACCGGGTGTGAACAGCGGATTCATGATTCCACAATACACCGCCGCCTCTATCGTGAGCCAGAGCAAGATGTACTGTACACCCGCTTCAGCCGACAGCATCCCCTCGTCGCAAGGACAGGAAGACCACGTAAGCATGGGCGCCAACGCCGCCACGAAACTCTATCAAGTTGTGCTCAACACAGAACGAGTGCTCGCCATCGAGCTGTTCAATGCAGCCCAGGCGCTGGAGTTCCGTCGGCCACTGAAGTCGTCGCCAGCCATCGAAGCTATCTTCAATGCCTATCGGAAAGAAGTACCTTTCATCGTCAATGACGAATTCATGGCACCTCATATCGCTAAATCAGTAGACTTCTTGCGCAAATGAAACTATTTGTAAAAAACATAGCAATCCTTGCAGGCGCAGACAGCCACGGCAAACTGCGCTTGCAAGGCCGCGAAATGGCAGAGACAGGCATCATCAACGATGCCTTTCTTTATGTTGAAGATGGTATCATCAAACGTTTCGGACAGATGGCCGAAGCCCAAGACCTGGAGCATACGCCCAACGTAACCATCGTCGATGCAGAAGGCGGAACCGTGCTGCCCTCATGGTGCGACTCGCATTCGCATGTAGTCTTCGGCGGAAGTCGCGAACAAGAGTTCGTGGATAAGATACGCGGACTCAGCTATGCCGAGATAGCCAAGCGAGGCGGAGGTATCCTCAACTCGGCCGACCTGCTGCACAACACCAGCGAAGACGAACTCTACCACCAAGCCATGCGACGCGTCAATGAAGTGATTCGCAAAGGAACCGGATGCCTCGAAATCAAGAGCGGTTACGGTCTCAACACCGAAGACGAACTGAAGATGCTGCGCGTGATTCGCCGTATAAAAGAAACAGCTCCATTACGCGTTGTCTCCACCTTCCTCGGCGCTCATGCCGTGTCGAGAGAATATGCCGGTCGACAAGCCGAATATGTAGACCTCGTCATCAATGAAATGATTCCGGCTGTAGGCGAAGAAAAGTTAGCCGATTTTGTCGACGTGTTCTGCGACACAGGCTTCTTTACCCCCGACGAAACCGGACGAATCATGGAAGCAGCCGCGAAATACGGAATGCGTCCCAAGATTCATGCCGACGAACTCGCCGCATCGGGAGGCGTAGAAGTGGCCATACGTCATAACGCCCTGTCCGTAGACCATCTGGAAAGCATGACCGAAGAAGAGATAGAACTCTTCCGCAATGCCGAAACCATTCCCACCGCATTGCCCGGAACCTCCTTCTTCCTTAACATGAAATATGCTCCCGGCCGGCAAATCATCGACCGCGGTCTCAGTTTGGCATTAGCCAGCGACTATAATCCCGGCTCAACTCCTTCGGGCGATATGAAGTTCATCTTCTCCCTCGGCTGCATAAAGCTCCGTCTTCTCCCCATCGAAGCCTTCAATGCCGTAACCCTGAACGGCGCCTATGCGATGAATTTAAGTCGCAACTACGGCTCGATAGCTGTGGGCAAGATGGCCAACTTCTTCATCACCATCCCGATTCCTTCGCTCGATTTCATCCCATATTCCTACACCACACCGCTCGTGAATCGAGTGTTCCTGCGTGGTGAAGAAATAGTATCTTAACTTTCAAACCAGTTATAAGCTTTACATGCAAAAAATCATCATCCTAGATTTCGGGTCACAAACAACCCAGCTGATAGGTCGACGCGTTCGTGAGCTCGACACTTTTTGTGAGATTCTCCCCTACAACAAGTTCCCAAAGAACGACCCCTCGGTCATTGGAGTAATCCTCTCCGGCTCGCCCTATTCAGTTCACGATTCCGAAGCTTTCAAAGTAGATTTAACAGAGTTCGTAGGAAAAGTCCCTGTACTCGGAATATGCTACGGCGCACAATTCATCTCCTCTATGGGAGGTGGAAAAGTTGAACCAACCGGAACACGCGAATACGGCCGAGCCAATCTTGAAGTTGTTGAACCTAACAATCCTCTGCTAAAAGGCATTGAGCCCGATTCACAGGTATGGATGAGCCATGGCGACACTATTACTGCACTGCCCGATAACTGTCGAGTTATTGCATCGACCGGAGATGTGAAATTCGCTGCCTACACATCCGACACCCAACCTGTCTGGGGCGTACAGTTTCATCCCGAGGTCTATCACTCCCTACAAGGAATGCAGCTACTGAGGAACTTCGTGGTCGGCATATGCGGAAGCAAACAAGAATGGAGTGCCGCCTCGTTTGTAGAAAGCACTGTGGCCGAACTCAAACAGCAACTAGGCAACGATCGAGTTATCCTTGGACTCTCTGGTGGCGTCGACTCTTCAGTGTGCGCCACATTGCTAAACAAGGCAATCGGCAATCGTCTCACTTGTATTTTCGTGGATCACGGAATGCTACGTAAGAACGAATTCGCTAAAGTCATGGAAGCTTATAAAGGATTAGGATTAAACGTTGTTGGCGTAGATGCCTCGGCCAAATTCTTTGGCGACCTCAAAGGCATAACTGACCCAGAGGAGAAACGTAAAATCATTGGACACAATTTCGTTGAAGTGTTCAACGCCGAGGCTCGAAAAATAACTGACGCACGCTGGCTCGCGCAAGGAACGATATACCCTGACCGAATTGAGAGCCTCAGTATCACTGGCATGACTATCAAAAGCCATCATAATGTTGGAGGTCTGCCCAAAGAGATGAAACTCAACCTATGCGAACCCTTGCAATGGCTTTTCAAAGATGAGGTTAGGAGAGTTGGAAAACAACTGGGAATGCCCGAACGTCTCATCAATCGTCACCCCTTCCCTGGGCCCGGACTGGCTGTAAGAATCCTAGGCGACATAACTCCCGAGAAAGTTAGAATACTCCAGGATGCCGACGACATCTACATCGAGAAGATGCATTCCTATACAATGCCCGATGGTACGAAGCTCTACGACAACGTTTGGCAAGCCGGTACGGTGCTCCTTTCAACTATTCGCTCTGTCGGAGTGATGGGCGATGAGCGTACCTACGAGCATCCTGTGGCTTTGCGTGCCGTTACTTCGACAGATGCCATGACGGCCGACTGGGCTCATCTGCCCTACGATTTCCTGGCCGATGTTTCAAACGAAATAATACGCAAGGTTAAGGGTGTCAATCGTGTTTGCTACGACATCTCATCCAAGCCACCATCAACTATCGAGTGGGAATAGTGTGTTTTTCCCATCCGTATGTGAATCAAAAAGGCTTCTGTTCGAGTATCGAGCGGAAGTTTTTTTATCCTCAATCGGATATCAGGTTTATTCTTCATCCTCTCGCAAAGGTGAATGTTTATTCTAGAGATTTTGAGAACTCTCTCCAAGGTTGTACTTTTGCAGCGTTTTGATGCCGTTCAGGCCTGATAAGCGCCGCAAGAGAATGCCGGCCGCCTGGCGGTGAAACCGTTTACAATAAAAAGATAATGTACGCAATTGTAGAAATTAACGGTCAACAGTTCAAAGCCGAAGAAGGCAAGAAGCTCTTCGTGAATCACATCAAAGATGCTGAAGAAGGCAAGACTGTTGAGTTCGACAAAGTTCTGCTCATCGACAATGACGGGACTGTCACAGTGGGTGCACCGACTGTTACTGGTGCAAAAGTTGTAGCCGAGGTAGTTGCTCCTCTTGTGAAAGGCGAGAAAATAATCGTTTTCAAGATGAAGCGTCGCAAGGATTACCGTAAGAAGAACGGTCATCGCTCGCAGTTTACCCAGGTTGAAATAAAAACAATTAACGCTTAAACCAAGGAGGAACAACAAATGGCACATAAGAAAGGTGTAGGTAGTTCTAAGAACGGACGCGAATCACACTCGAAGCGTTTAGGTGTGAAGATTTGGGGAGGTCAGAAAATCATTGCCGGCAATATAATCATTCGTCAGCGCGGCAACCGTCACTTCCCCGGCGAGAATGTTGCACAGGGCAAAGACGATACACTGTATGCGCTTGCCGACGGAATTGTTTATTTCCACAAGGGAAGATACAACAAGAGCACCGTCTCTGTTTTGTCGGAAGAAGCATACGCAGCTAAAACCGTAAAGCCCGAAGCATAAGACAAATAAAGATTATTCCAAACAGACAAAAACTCCCGATGTCTCTTTTAATTAAGAGCATCGGGAGTTTCGTGTTTAAGAGCATATCTATTGAGGGCATTATCATGTTCATATTAGAGTCGCCAAGGACTCCTATAAGGATATATGCGAGTTTGGTTTGATAGAGACTCCCACTCGGCCGATAGGCCGCATGTAGGGACAGACCCCGTATCTGTCCGCACCTGACGATAGGGGGAAATATGTTATGCGGTAGGTAGAGTGAATTGACATGGAGGCGGACAGACACGGGGTCTGTCCCTACATGCGGGCTAATGCCCGAATTGGCATCCGTTGTTTATTCCCCATTGGCTCATCGGAAGTTTAAATTGATTCTTAAACCGAACTCGCCTAAGGATATATAGAGCACCCCTTATAGGAAAGGTCGAGGACTCCTATAAGGAAAGGTCATGGACTCCTATAAGGAAAGGTCAAGGACTCCTATAAGGAAAGGTTGAGGACTCCTATTGGGAAAGGTCAAGGATTCCTATTGGGCATGCTATCGTATTGATATTGTGGATGCTAGGCAATGTATAATTTGTAAGGTGTGACTGTATTACGGAAAAGCAGGACTATCCTGAAAGGAGGATAGTCCTGCTTAACTGTTATAGGAGGGCGAGAGGGGAGTGTGCGTGCCTACCTACGGAGACTCTCTATTTCAGTCGGGAGAGATATTCGTCGGGCAGACGGGGCATGGCGCCGTTGCATGTGCATACGTAGGCGCTCACGTCGACCGCCAGTTTGTGAGCGTCGGGAATGGGCATACCAGCCAGTATGGCCGAGGTGAATGCCCCTGTGAACGAATCGCCTGCGCCAACAGTATCGGCCACCTCAACCTTAGGTGTTTCGTGGAATGTCTTCAGGTTCGGGGCGAACACGTAAGAACCGTTCACGCCGCAGGTGAGAACAAGCATGTCGAGATTGTATTTCCCTAGCAGAAGCCAACATTTGTTCTCCATGTCAAGACCGGGATAACCGAACAGTCGACCGATGGTGACGAGTTCTTCATCGTTTATCTTCAGAATGTCACACCGATTGAGCGAGTCGCAGATGATATCTTTGGTATAAAAGTTCTGCCGTAGGTTTATGTCGAAAATCTTCAAACAATTATTGCTTGTAGCATCGAGGAAGCTCTCGATAGTCTGCCTACTCACCACGCTTCTCTGTGCCAATGAGCCAAAACACACGGCACTGGCGGTTCGAGCGAGGCCTTCTATTTCGGATGTAAAAGGGATATTATCCCATGCTACGCCTTCTTTGATATCATAGGTTGGTACGCCCTCGTCGTCAAGTTCCACCTGTACAGTTCCGGTGGGATATTCCACCCGCGGCATGATGTATCTCACCTGTTTAAGGTTGAACTCTTCGAGGGTCTCGTCGCCCAACTTATCATTTCCCACGGCACTGATGGCGTAGGAATCATATCCGAACTGACCGGAATGAAATGCGAAATTTGCAGGTGCCCCACCCAGTTTTCTTCCTTCAGGCAGGCAATCCCAAAGAGCCTCTCCGAGGCCAACGATTATTTGTTTCATTGCTTATTGATTTTTGGAATATAGGTGAAAAGATATATTACTCCGATTGCCATTACCATCACGGCTCCGATTTGGCGGAATGCGTCGCTGGCCAGTCCCATGAAAAGGGGGAATATTGTTCCTCCAAAGAGTCCCATAATCATGAGTCCGCTTACTTCGTTCTGCTTGTCGGGCACACTTTGCAATGCTCGGGCAAACACCATCGAAAAGATGTTGCTGTTGCCGTAGCCCACAAGAGCAATGGCGGTGTAGAGCACGGCAGTTGAGTGCCCGAAAATTAGTCCGCACATCGATAGGCCCATCATGGTAACAGAGATGATGAAGAACACGCGATTGCTCATAACTCGCAGAAAGAACGAGCCGGTGAGGCAACCTAAGGTGCGGAAAACAAAGTAGAGCGAGGTTGAGAACATGGCGTCGTTGAGCGTTATGCCGAGGCGTTCCATCAATATTTTCGGTGCGGTGGTGTTGGTTCCAACGTCTATGCCCACGTGGCACATTATGCCCAGAAAGCTAAGTAGCACGATTGGCTTGCCGAGCAGTTTAACGCAGTCTATAAACGAACTGGGCTTGCCTTTGATGGGCTCTTCGACTATCGGCGTAGAGAAAAGCAACAGCGTTGCCAGCACGCCGATTATCATATAGATTGGGAAGAGCACTCGCCACCCCAAGCCGAACGAGGGGATGGATGCCATCGCTCCCCACATGGCGATGTAAGGGGCCATGAACGAGGCGATGGCCTTAACGAATTGCCCGAAGGTGAGCGTAGAGGCCAGATTGCCGCCTTGCATAACGGTTGCCACAAGCGGGTTGAGCGATGTTTGCATAAGCGCGTTGCCGATTCCCAGAAGGGAGAACGAAACGAGCATTAGCGGAAACGAATCGCCAAGCAGAGGCAAAAGCAACGAAACTATTGTTATAACCAAACTAAGCAGCACGGTTTTCTTACGCCCGATTCGGTTCATTAGCATACCCGTGGGAATGGAGAATATAAGGAACCAGAAGAACACGAGCGACGGCATAAGGTTGGACGTGGTGTCGTTTAACGAGAGGTCGCTCTTAACATAGTTCGACGCGGTTCCGACAAGGTCGACAAATCCCATCGCGAAGAAGCAGAACATCACGGGGATGAATCGCAAGATTTTATTGTTGTTCATAATCGTAGTTGTTTAGAGCGAGAGTTGGCTCACTTTTATGTTTCGATAAGAAACCTTCTTGCCGTCGGAGTAGAACTTCACCGATGTGTAGGGCGCCGTGGGAAACACCAGATTAGTCATGGCTATACGCCCGCCATCCACGAAGATTTCAACGGAGCATTTATCAACGAACACATTCAGATGATAGTTCTTACCGGTACAAAGACTGAGTGGCGCCCAAGTTCCAAGTGCGAAGTCATTCTTATAGTTCACGGAGTTTGCCTTACGCAGGGGTTCTTTGATTTCACGATGTTCGTGAATGTCGAACTCCTTCTCGATATCGTGTGCCACAGCTTTCTCTCCGAATGCAATCTGTCCGCTTTCGGTACGGTCCATGACCAGTCTACGACGCTTCATATCGAAGTATATGTCAATCTTTTCGCCCTTTTGATTGTAGAGCACCAATCCTGTTCGATCTGCTTGTCCGGGTGTAACATCCATTTCGAGTTCGAAGGCATTGCTTTCGCTCATGTTGATGTCTTTAACCGTCTTCTCTCTTAGAAGCTCGGCGTTTGCAAGCGTTTTGGTGCTTTTGCGGAGGGCTTTCACTTCGGGTGCAACGTTGGCGGCCATGTATATCTGCCCGTCCTTGCCGGTGAAAAGCGATAACTCACGCGGCAGAGTGTTTGCGCCACGATATTGCTTGATGGGCGTCACGTTAGCATATTGCCAGTTACTCATCCACGCAATGCCCAGCACGCGGTCTTCGAGACCGGAGAAAGTCACGGTTGCGTAATGGTCTTTACCGTAATCGAGGAACTTTGCAATGTTCGGTTTACTGTCGCATATGAATTTCTCGCCATCGAAATCGCCCACGAAATATTCCGTTGCGCTTCCTCCGAAGAGGCATCCCGGATTAATGTTCACAATCATCACCCATTTCTTTTTGTTCTTGTTTCCGTCGACAGGGAGCTGGAAGAAGTCCGGGCATTCAAACTGATTGGGTTGCGCACCATAGCCTCGACCGAATGCGCTGACATAAGTCCACTTTTTCAGGTCGGGCGACGAATAGAAGCGCATCTCCTTATCGGCCGACACAATCATGAACCACTTTTTTGCAGGTGCATACCAGAACACTTTAGGGTCGCGGAAGTCTTTCAAGCCATCGAAAGGCGTGAGCACCGGATTTCCTTCATATTTCGTAAAGGTATAGCCGCCGTCGGTACTATAAGCCATGCACTGCACCTGGCCTTTATCGCTGGCCGACGTATAGAGAGCCACGATAGCATCGCGCCCGTAACCGGCTGTTCCGTTCTTGTCGACAACCGCGCTTCCGGAGAATATGTGCCCCATAGGGTCGCGTGCAATGGTAGGTTCAACCTGCTTCCAATGTATAAGGTCGCGACTGATGGCGTGCCCCCAGTGCATGTTACCCCATTTAGAGCCGTAGGGGTTGTATTGATAACAAAGATGATAGACCCCATCCTTATAGAACATTCCATTCGGGTCGTTCATCCAGCCGTAGGAGGGTGTATGGTGATATGACGGACGGTAGAAGTCGGTATTAGTCACATTCCACTCGTTCGACAGCTTCATTTCGCCATTTCGAAGTGCGAGAGCATTCCGGTCGAGCCCTAGAATCTTAACTACCGACGTGCCACCTTCATTGAGTTTGAAAGGAACGTAATAGTCTGTTTTATTTTGTGCCAGACGAATATCCATCCACGTGTCCGAAGGCTGGTTATTATCGAGCATTACTCTGGCTTCGGCTTTATCCTCCTCCACGGGCAAGATGAGGAATTTCGTGGAATTTTCTATTCTCACGATGGTTGTATCGCCGTTGCTACTAACGTTGATTTTTTGTGCTGTTGCGGCCACCGATACGCATGCCATGGTGGCGCATAGAATTGTTTTCTTCTTCATTTTGCAGGATTATTTTTTATTAATGTGAGATAGGTATAGAAATATAGTTACTCATCCTTTGTGGATTCGGGCCGATAGGCTCGCAATCCAACGTAGTCGCCAATTCGGCCGTTAGGCGCTGTAGGGACAGACCCCGTGTCTGTCCGCCCCCCATACCAACTCGGGCTACCGCCCGCAAAACATATTTCCTTACGTGAATTCGGTTCTGCGAACCGAGCGGACAGACACGGGGTCTGTCCCTACAGCGGCCTAATGGCCGAATTGGCATCCATTGGGTTACGATCTGTCAGCCGAGTTGCAATCTATCCTTTATGAGAGTTGATGTGCTAACCATATTCTTATACACAACTTTGCTTTTTGATTAGAATTTCAACGATGCAGTGAATTCAACCGTGAAGGGGCGCAGATAGCTTCCCGTCATTAGTTTATTTTGAATGCCGGCCGCTTCGTTTTTCGTAATTAGTTCGGTGCCGGCAATACTGCCTTTGGCTCCGGTTTGATTAAGGAAATTCACTACCGTGCAACCCAGCGATAGTTTATCGTTCACCTGCCAGTTGAGGCCGCCGAAGGTTTCCCAGTGGCCGTTGAAATAGTAGGCGTCGTTGATATTAGCGTAGGTTTTGCTGAAATATCGGAAGCTGGTCCATATCTTCAAATCCTTTGTTATCATATAGCTCGGGTCGAATTCTATGAGCACTCGCGGTACTTCGGCCACGATATTGCCCGTTGCATTGATTCGTCCTACATAGCCGTCGCCGAAGGTTACGGACGTTTCATATTTCTTATAGGTTGGCCGCTGATAGGTGAAGAGGAAGTGAATATCGAGTCCTTTCACCGGATGTGCCATCACGTCGGTTGTCCATCCAATGGTTTGAATATCGTAGGTGAGCGGCGCGGCCATAATTTCGCTGTTGTGCTGGAGATTCAGCGTTGAGTTATTATTGGTTTTCGAGATATAGGAGAAAAGCGATGTCAGACTGAGCCACGCGTTGTTGTAATATATCCCGACCCGTCCGAGCGGCACCGATATCTGGTCGGTATTGGGCAGGGTAGCCGGCGAGAAGGCTTCGAACTTGGGATGCTGCACAATGTAGGTGAAGTCGCCCGTGAAGCCGAAGTTGCTGTTCAGCTTGTAAGTGGCCGCAAGAGCCAGGTCGTAGTTGAACCAATTGTAATCAATCGGGCGAGGTGCAATCAGTGTTCCGTCGGGTGCAGTTGCTCCGATATAATAGTCGGCGAATCGGCCCACATAATTCCCTGCCGCATTAACTACCGCGAGATTCTCTCCGGTGAGCTTCTGCATCTCAACGCGCGCGCCGTAATAGAGGTTCAGTTTGGGCAGTACGTCCCAATCGTGTGTGAAGTACAGAGCTAGTTTGTTTTCGTGTCCACGATAGTATTCCGAAGCATTCTTATTGAAATCGTAGAAGTAGAATCTGTGCAGATTCGCGTTATACATCCGCATAGCATATGTTCCGTCTTCGGGCACGCTTTGGTCGTACATCGTTGTGTTCGACGCGTAGTCGATGTGATAATACCACTCGTTAAGGCCCAGTCGAAGAGTCGATGTGTTGAACTTTTTCGACAGCTCGGAGGTGAACAGGAACTCATCTATATCGCCCGCGTTGAGGCACGACATCCGCGTCTGCACATATTCGCCGTCATAGGGTAGCATTGCTCCGTCAAGGCCGCGATATAAGTAGTTGTACGTTGGATTATTCTTTACCTGCAAGAGCGACATGGGCGTTTGATAAACCAGAGCGCCGTGAGCATGGTCGTATTTCGCGATGGCCTTCCATTTCAATCCATTGCCGAAGTCGAAGTTATTCATCAGCGAGATGCTGCTGTTGCGATTCTCGATGGCGTCGTACAAAGAGATGCTGCGCAGCTCGCCCGTACGAATGTCGCGATAGGTTATGTCGGCGTCGACAGGCAGATAGGAGGTTGTGCCGAGCTTGAACGCGCCATATTCCTTCACACTTCCATCGCCAACGTAGATAAATGGTGCCGACTGTGTTGCGAAATTATAAACCGGATGACTGTTAGCATAGCTATACATAGCCGTGAACTCGCCTCGCCCGGCAGCATATCTCTTCGTGAGCGCACCTTTGTATATCTGCGTTCGGTCTTGCTGTTGCGAACTTCGGATTTTGAACGTTCCCGGGTCGAAATCCTGATATATGCTTCCGCTGTAGAACCATCCGCTGCCCAGCGAGCCATTCATATTGAGCGAAAGCTCCTGTAGTCCGAAATGATTCGTCTTGTAGTTAAGCGTTCCGTGAAAACCCTCGCGTCCCAGTTGGGTGAACGAGTTCACGGCATAGCCTATGTTACCGGTTGTGATGGCTGTTTCGGCAATCTTCAGAAGTCCCTGATGACTCAAGCTGGCGTCGCCTCTCCAAATGGTATTCACACTGTGCGGATTGGTGGCATAGGTCACGGGCAATCCATTTTCGAGCACGTTCACGTCGGCCGATGGGAGTCCAATCTGAATCTCTCTCGGTCCGTTAGCGCTTGCAGCATTGAGCATAACGTTTCGGTTATTTTCTTCCTTTCCGTTTGCCGAGCTGTTTTTTCCTCCGTCATCCTGTGCCGAAGCCGTTGCTGTGCATACGAGTAGCAACATGGCCAGGCCCTTCAATCTTTTCGATAAGCTTAAATTCATTTTCATTACCCTCAATTTTAAAATATAGAAGTTATTTACTGTGTTAAGATTCGGCCCCTGTAATATAAGGTCTATCCTCGAACGCAAATTTAATAGCTAACCGAACCGGGGGACTATAAAAAACATCTCATTTATTATCAAAAAATCGTCGGCCAGGCTTTTTACACGTGATAAACCGAAAAAACAATCCCGATGACTGAAAATTCCCTCGCCGCAGTCGTCCCAGCATCTCCGTCGCCCTTTCAAACTATTATTCTGTCGTGATAATGGTATTTTCTGTATTTCTTCCATGGAAGAAATACACATTCAGTTGTTTTATGTATTTCTTCCATGGAAGAAATACACAAAACGCCCCTGAGAGTCTTTCCACACGTTTAAGAATGAACCTCTATTTAACTGATTAACTTTGCGTCATGAAATTCAGCACAGTTATAAACATTCCGAAAGCTCCGTTCGAGCTGCAACCATGCGAACAAATGCTGTTTACAGGTTCGTGCTTTGCAGAACGCATCGGAACGCGATTTTTTGAAGAGAAATTCAGAGCGATGGTTAATCCGTTCGGTGTGATGTATAATCCGGCGTCGGTGTTACACACTGTCGAACGCGTGGAGAGGCCCGTGGATACGCTGGCTATGACGCTCGGCACGAATCGCGTGTATGTTGAGAAGTCGTCGGGCGAGATTGTCGACAACTGTCAGAAAAGACCGCAATCGCTTTTCTACGAACGCGAACTTAGTATCGACGAATGTGTAGAATTCCTGTCGAGAGCTGTTGAAAAGGCCTTATCGCGCAATGCTAACACAAAGATTATTGTCACCGTTAGTCCGATTCGTTATGCAAAATACGGCTATCATGAGAGCCAGTTGCAAAGGCCGTGTTATTGCTGGCTGCCGACAGGTTGATAAGCTTGTTTCCCAAGATAGCTTATTATTTTCCTGCCTACGAGATTGTGAACGATGAGCTGCGCGACTATCGCTTCTATGAAGCCGACATGCTGCATCCAAACGCACAGGCCGTTGAATATATCTGGGAACGACTGCAACCCGCACTGCTCTCTGAAAAAGCCCGACAATTCATACAGGAATGGAAGCCGATAAAAGAGGCCCTGGCGCATAAACCATTCAACCCGGAGGCCGAACAATATAAAACTTTCATGGCCGCAACCCGTAACATGGCCGAAGCACTTCAGGAAAAATATCCTGAAATGGAACTACATCTCCCTGAACAATGAAGAATACAATAATAATCGAACTGCTCACCAAGCATGGAATTAAACCCACAGCTAATAGAATTCTTATAGCCGACGCACTCTACAGAGCCGGCTATCCGATGTCGATGAAAGAATTGGAAAATAAGTTGATAACCATTGATAAGTCGAGCATCTTTAGGGCCTTGACGGCTTTCCGTGAGAATCGTTTAGTACATCATGTGGAGGATGGTAACGACGTCGTGCGCTATGAACTGTGTCTTAGCCACGACGACAATATCGACGACGACTTGCACGTGCATTTCTATTGCGAACAATGCCATCGAACCTTTTGCTTGCCTGATACACCCGTACCCGAAGTAACCCTTCCTGCAGGGTACAAACAACGCAACGTTAACTATATGATAAAAGGAATCTGCCCGAAGTGCTGTATGTAGCGATGCTCGGAATCGGGGGCCTGAAAAACAAAATCCCCGCAACCTGACTTTGCAAGACGGTTGCGGGGATTCTTATACGAATTCGGGACTTCTTTATTTACGCAGACCCAAGGTTTTGATGATTGCACGATAGCGTTCCACGTCGCGGTCGTAGAGATAATCGAGCAACGCACGGCGCTTACCAACCAAACGGGTAAGAGAACGTGTTGTTACATAATCCTTGTGATTCTTTTTAACGTGTTCAGTGAGATGCTTGATGCGATAGGTGAACAATGCAATCTGGCTCTCGGCCGAACCGGTGTCGGTTGAACTCTGGGCCTTACCGTACTGAGTAAAAATCTCGGTTTTCTTTTCTTTGTTTAAATACATGATTTTGTTTTGATTAATGTTTTGTGCAATTACATCCTGCGGTCGTCGTGGGGTCTTAATCACAACCTGGTCGCAACGACGTTGAATGCATCGGATTGTCCGAGTTTGCTTTGCAAAGGTATAACTTTTTATGGCCTCTCAAAGCTTTCGGAATTTCTCAGTACTTTTGCCAACAGATTTTCACAATAAACTCCTTCAAAAATTTTTCATGCAAAATATTCGTAATATCGCAGTAATTGCGCACGTCGACCACGGAAAAACTACACTAGTCGACAAGATGATGTTGGCCGGCAAACTCTTTCGTGATGGACAAAACAACAGCGACGAGGTACTTGACTCGAACGACCTCGAACGCGAAAGAGGAATAACAATACTCAGTAAAAACGTCAGCATAAACTGGAAAGGAACTAAGATAAATATCCTGGACACGCCTGGACACTCCGATTTCGGTGGAGAGGTGGAGCGAGTGCTCAATATGGCCGACGGATGTCTGCTGCTTGTAGATGCCTTCGAAGGCCCGATGCCGCAAACACGATTCGTACTCCAAAAGGCACTGCAACTTGGATTGAAACCAATGGTTGTGATTAATAAGGTCGACAAACCCAACTGCCGCCCCGAAGAGGTTTATGAAATGGTTTTCGACCTGATGTGCGATCTCAACGCAACCGAAGAGCAGCTCGACTTCCCTGTAGTCTACGGTTCGGCCAAAAACGGATGGATGAATAGCACCTGGAAAACTCCAACCGACAATATCGACTATCTGCTCGACCTCATCGTTGAATCTATTCCTGCACCGCGCCAGCTCGAAGGAATACCGCAAATGCTAATCACATCGCTCGACTACTCCAGCTACACCGGACGAATAGCAGTGGGACGAGTGCACAGAGGAACCCTCAAAGATGGACAAAACATAACCATCTGCATCGCGACGGAACCCATGAACGAACTAAAATAAAAGAACTCCACACTTTCGAAGGAATGGGACATAAGAAAACCGACCACGTAGACTCGGGAGATATATGCGCCGTCATCGGACTCGAAAAGTTCGAAATAGGCGACACCATATCCGACTTTGAAAACCCCGAACCCCTTCCGCCAATAGCTGTCGACGAACCCACTATGAGTATGCTCTTCACCATTAACGACTCGCCTTTCTTCGGTCGCGAAGGCAAATTCTGCACCTCGCGACATATCAGCGAACGCCTCACAAAAGAGCTCGAAAAGAACCTAGCCCTTAGAGTTGAACAACTCGAAGGTTCAATGGATAAATGGATTGTCAGCGGGCGCGGAGTACTGCACCTTTCCGTACTCATCGAAACGATGCGGCGCGAGGGCTACGAACTGCAGGTAGGCCAACCACAGGTCATCTATAAAGACATCGACGGAAAAAAATGCGAACCCATCGAAGAACTTACCATAAACGTACCCACCGATTTCTCCAGTCGGATGATTGATATGGTTACCCGCCGCAAAGGCGAACTCCTCGGAATGGATTCCGAAGGCGAGCGCGTCAACATAACCTTTGAAGTACCCTCGCGCGGCATAATCGGTCTCCGCACAAATGTTCTCACCGCCAGCCAGGGCGAAGCCATCATGGCTCACCGGTTCAAAAACTATCAACCGTTCAAGGGCGAAATAACCCGTAGAATAAACGGCTCCATGATAGCTCTCGAAAACGGAACAGCCTATGCTTATGCCATCGATAAACTCCAGGACCGCGGAAAATTCTTTATCGATGCCGGAGAAGAAGTCTATGGCGGACAGGTTGTAGGCGAGCACGTCCACGATAACGACCTTGTCATCAACGTAACCAAGGCTAAACAACTCACTAACATTCGCGCCTCCGGTTCCGACGAGAAAGCACGCGTCATTCCAAAAACCGAAATGAGTATGGAAGAATGTCTGGAATATATAAAGGGTGATGAATATGTTGAAGTGACCCCCAAGAATATTCGCATGCGCAAAATCATCCTCGACCACCAGGAGCGCAAGCGCGAAAATAAGGACTCATAGGTTCTCCTACCATCTCCGATAAAAGTCTCGTAATTATGGCTTTTATCGGAGAGCGGTCTCACACTAAAATTACATCCAGTTTTATCTATCTTTTATTCCGTATCGACTCTCCGTTGAGCAACGTTTCGCTCTCCTATTGAGCAGTCGTTACTATCCCCAGTGGGAAGGCTCTTGGGTTCCCACTGGGAAAGGTATTGTCTTCCTATTGGGAAAGGTGTCGGATTCCCACTGGGAAAGGTGTCGGATTCCTATTGGGAAAGATGTTGCCTTCCTATTGAGTAAGGCTGCGCTCCTCCCTTGGAATAGAAAAGAACCTTTCAGATAGTTTCCAATTCTATTTAGGCTCGATAGATTCTTTTTGTCATATAAGCCCCCAATTGGAGATTTATGAGCATAAAAAAAGCGTCGAACCTCGGAGGGTTCGACACTTTAAAAGTATGATTATAATTACAATGAAGATAATCCTTAATTGTACGGAGAAGGTTTATTGACCTTCTTCCATCTTCTTTTTGAGGTCGGCAAGCACGTCGAGATCACCCAACGAAGTACCTGCTGCAACGTTGTTCACCTGTGCCTCCTGCTGCTTGCGTGAGCTATTGGCATGACGACGGCGCGGCTGCTCTTCTTTCACCTCTTCGAACGTACGAGAATGAGAAAGAATTATACGCTTAGTGTCTTTCACGAATTCGATGACAACGAAAGGCAGAACCTCACCGAGTTGAGCCTGCGTACCGTCTTCCTTGACGAGATGCTTCGGTGTTGCGAAACCTTCGCCGCCCTCGTTAAGAGTGATAACAGCACCTTTGTCCATCGATTCAGTGATTTTGCCTTCGTGAATCGAACCGGGCGTGTATAGGGTTTCGTAAGTATCCCAAGGATTGTCTTCGAGCTGCTTGTGGCCGAGGCTGAGACGTCTGTTTTCCTTGTCGATTTCGAGAACCACTACGTCAATCTGTGCTCCCTGTGAGGTGAACTCTGATGGGTGTTTAACCTTCTTGGTCCATGAGAGGTCGCTCACGTGTATTAATCCGTCGACTCCTTCTTCGAGTTCCACGAAGATACCAAAGTTGGTGAAGTTACGAACTGTTGCCGTGTGCTTGGAGCCGATGGGATATTTCACTTCGATAACTTCCCATGGGTCTTCACGAAGTTGTTTTATGCCGAGCGACATTTTGCGCTCTTCGCGATCGAGAGTTAGGATAACTGCCTCAACTTCGTCGCCCACTTTCATGAATTCCTGTGCCGAACGGAGGTGTTGACTCCAGCTCATCTCAGAAACGTGAATGAGTCCTTCAACTCCAGGCTGAACTTCTACGAATGCGCCGTAATCGGCCATGACAACAACTTTTCCTTTGATGTGGTCGCCCACTTTGAGGTTTGCGTCGAGTGCATCCCATGGGTGTGGAATAAGTTGTTTAAGTCCTAGGGCTATGCGTTTCTTTTCTTCATCGAAGTCTAGGATAACGACGTTTATCTTATCATCGAGTGCAACAACTTCATGCGGGTCGCTCACACGTCCCCATGATAGATCGGTTATGTGTATGAGGCCGTCTACGCCACCAAGGTCGACAAATACGCCATAGGAAGTAATGTTCTTGACAGTTCCTTCGAGGATTTGTCCTTTCTCGAGGTGCGAGATAATTTCTTTGCGTTGTGCTTCGAGTTCTGCTTCAATTAGTGCCTTGTGCGAAACAACGACGTTGCGGAATTCTTGGTTGATTTTAACAACTTTGAATTCCATTGTTTTGCCTACGAATACGTCATAGTCGCGTATTGGGTGGACGTCAATCTGACTGCCTGGGAGGAAAGCTTCAATGCCAAACACGTCTACAATCATGCCGCCTTTTGTACGACTCTTGATGTATCCTTGGATAACTTCGTCGTTCTCCATTGCTTTGTTGATGTTTTCCCAGCTCTTTTGCAGGCGGGCCTTCCTGTGGGAGAGCATGAGCTGCCCCCGTTTGTCTTCCTGGTTTTCTACATAGACCTGGACTTTGTCTCCAACTTTCAGCTCAGGATTGTAGCGGAATTCAGATGCAGGTATAACTCCATCGCTTTTGTAACCGATATTTACGACTACTTCTTTCTTGTCGATTGAGCTTACGATTCCTTCTACTACCTGTGCCTCTTGGATTTTGTTGAGTGTTTCATCGTAGGCCTTCACCAGTTCTTCTTTACTGACTTCGACATTAGTCCCATTTTCGAACTCGTCCCAGTTGAAGTCGGCTAAAGGTTGTACGTTCTTGACGTCTTCTAAATTTGCCATAAGTGTTTAAAATGAATTGAATTAATACAGTTAGACTTTATATATGAATTCTCTCTGTTGGATTGCAGCTTAGGCTGCTGAATCCGAGGCGCAAAGATAATAATATAAACTGCGAATCAGCGACTTCGCTTTCCTTTTTTCCTTTTGCCTCGTCGGAGTCCGAAGAGATCCCAAACAGTATGGAAGTCTTTTTTGAGGATTAACCCGACTCCCTGTGTCGTTAATGAGTTTCGTGTGAAATAGCGGTCGTTAGTGTGGTTATAGAACCGTAGCGAAAGGCTTCCACTTGGGAAGAGCAGGTAACGAATGTCGAAATCGCCAATGAAGGAAGAGTTATTTGTAGCTACATTGTCACGATAACCAAATTCGCCATTGAAAAGCAGACGATTGTTGAGCAAACTGCCCGAAAGAAGTCCCTCGTATTCGGCATTACTGAATCCCTCATTTCCGGTTGCAATGTTTGCTCCGAAGTTCCAGTTACTGTTTTTTACGACATTCGAGAGTACGGTATTTATTTGCTGCGAGAGCGTTCCGGAGAGTAAACTTTGCATAGCTAGCGACGTTTGCCTCATAGCTGCACCCTCCTGGGCTGCGTTGTTTGTTTCCTGAGGATAGAATCGGCCAACGGCCAGCAGATAGAGCACTTGCTGATTCATATCTTGTTCTGAATTAAGAATGGAGTGTACCATCTGTTGTGCGTCGGCTGAAAGATTAGGTAAGTCGAGACCAAAGGTCACGGTAGGTTGTTCGGGTGTTCCTTCGATATTCATCTGGCAATTCACACGAGTATTGTTTGAGGTGAAAGAATTACCGATATGTAAATCGCTCAGTGGAACCGAATTGAGTGTGTAGAGTCCTTTCAGATTCAGATTCGCGTTGAGCGGGTCACCTCCAAAGGTGATAGCCGAACCCGGCTGGAATGTGAACTGTTTCTTGATAATGTTTTGAATGGTGAGGTTATAGGCTCCGTGGACGATATTGAAGTTGCCGAACATTTGTAGTGCACCTTTATTATAGTAGGTCGCCCGGATTCCGCCTGAGCCGTTGAGCACAATGTTGTCGCCGTTCACCTCATCCATCAGAACATTCAACGCAAAATCGGGATTAGTATTTATAGTGAAATTGATTCGCAGGTCGCTGCTGAACTTATCATGGAAGTTGTTACGCCTAACTACTTTTTTCAGGGAATCATTTGGAAAGTGTACAGTGAGAGTCGAATCGGGAGTGAGGTCACGCCACTTGATAAAAGAGTTTTCGTCGATAGTATTGTTTTTTGCCGCATTGTAAGTTATGAATGAGTTCTTATTCGGTATTGCTTCCACGTTTATAGTTGTTTCCCCCGACCGACCGACGATGTTGCATCGCCCGGAGGCATAAACCTTTCCCCAGAAGATACTATTTTCATGGCTTCTTTTCGGGAAGTTATAGACGAGAAGGTTGCGCGACTCGATGTTGATGTCGTACGTGAGGGCTCGTAGTTCGCGATGATGCAATCCACCTGTGATGATTCCAATGTGTCCTTCAGCATCAGTCACCGTATCTTTTTCAAAGATTATATTATTCGGAATCATCTTGATTCGGCAATCGTCGAGATGGTATTTCGTTCCAATCGGAGTCATGTGCAGAGTTCCGGAGGCATACATGTCGCCCTCAAGATTGATGTTGCTAAGCGGCCCGACCACCTTACACCATCCGTTGGCAGTGGCATTAATGTTGTCCATGAACGACCCGCAGAAATTCTTAATGAAATAGAGCCGAGTATCGTGGGCGTAGATAGGTAGGTTTATGTAACTGTTTTTGATATCGACATATCCTTTAATGTCGGTGTATGAATCAGCTCCCGCATCAGCTTTAGCGTCAATATTAAGTTTTCCGTCTCGGTGATTATAGTCCACTTCGGCGTGCAGAAGCCCCATGTCGCCATGCTCGAAAGTAAAATCTTTCACGTCGAGCGCACCTCTCATCTGCGGATGTGTGAAAATAGACTTCAACGATATGCTTCCCGATGCCACACCACCGAATGCAACGCTACGGAAATTCAGCAGATCGAGAACATAGGGCACGTTTATTTCTTTGAGGTGGATTGTTAGCGAGTCGTGCGGATTGCCTGTAGTTTGTCCGTTGATAATAATGTGCTGATTCCTATTCGATACCTCGAAATGGTCTATGTCGAGTGTACCCTTAACATAAGTAAACTCCGACGGCTGCAAATTCAGGCGAATTGTATCAATACTAATTTCCGACGGATTGAAATGCATATGTACGCCTAGTATGTTCTGTGATCTGAATAGTGTTGCACGCGAGTCGATATTACCATGCATTGGAGTTTTACCCGGCGTTACGAAATCAATCTTCGAGTCGATTGTTCCATTATGAACCTTCCCGTTGAGTTTCAATGAAAGTGGTCTGTTGACGGCATCCATTCGTTGGGTAGAGGCCTGCACCAACATATCGCCCGCAATACCCAACATTGTAATATTCGTATTAGTAAACGTTTGCTCACTGTATACAACTCGAGGCGCGTCTATGTATATATTAAAGGAATTGGTGCGCTCATCTATTTTCCCATTCAACGATAAAGCCGATGGTAAATCGAGATTCAATCCTAGCAGCGGTTTCAGCCAATCGCTCTTCTCCAGCTTGGCATATATATAAAAGGTATTATACTTCGATAGTATCGGCATTTTCCATGGCTCTTTAAATAGCATGGGGAAGTAGGTACGAGCTATTCTAACGACGCTTCTCTCTAAAGTTGTGTAGTCGTATTGCCCGTTAAGATTCACCTCTCCAAAATCGGTGCGAACGTTGAGCATCTTTCTTAACATACTGTTGTCGACCTTCAATTTCAAACTGTTCAGGGCGAATTGCTCGTTCTTTCCGGTCATCGAGAAATTCTCAAGCGAAAGCGAACCCATGATATTATCGAGCGACGACCCGCGTCCTTCAATCGAAGCCGAAAAACTGAACGACTTGTCGTTCACAGCCTTAGTAACATTTAGACGCTCGGGATTGAAGCTCTTAGCATCGATTTTCACAGTCGCAATTATATGCCGTCTCTTTTCGATGAAACCTCGGATATTTTCTATCCGGCCTCTTACCGACAGTGTGCCACCGGCATCGTTTATGGATGCCATGCCGTTGAAAGTGTCGTTGGAATAATCTCCATCCACGGCGATGTTCTTATAGGAGTAGCCATTGAAATCGAACGATGCGACTGTACCTTTCGCCCAAACCGACGATAGATTTCTAGCCAGCCGAACATTCATCCGTGCCGTAAGCATTCCTAAGCGCGAATCATTGAGCACCCCACCCACGTTGAATTCTTGCGTGTTCAAAGCCAGCTGTATTGTCTTTCCTGATTTCAGATTGAACTTCGCTCCGCCCAGGTCAGACTTTAGTGTGCCGCCAAGCGAGACTGATTCTTTATCGCCTGCTGAATATCCCGCAAAGTGCACATAGCCCAACCGAATAATCTCTTTCGGAATGGGTATTTTCCAATCTCTTGCAAACAGTTCGCAGGTATTTCGGCCAACATGCAGCGACGCAACTCTAATATTCCACTTCATATTCCCGAAAGGATTAACAATCTGCCCATCCAACCGCATCGACAAGAATGGTTTCGACGACCTAAGATTCAGCTTTCGAATTTTAATCCATCTTTTTCCGCCCTCAATATCTCCGCTGAAGTACACCGCACCACTATATCGCCCCAGTCTACGGTCGAGAAACGCCATATCTACCGGCGACAGCTTTGAAGAGGCTATGCTCGCATACAGGTTCATTGCGTCGAGGTCGATTCCTTTCTCAATCGTTCTGTATGTTGCCTCCACACGCGGAATGGAAATCCGGCTCTGCCCGAGTTCGAGCTCGAAATCGTTTATTCTGGCGCGATACTTATCGGCCAGTAAAGAGAATCGGAGATTCTTGACTGCCAGTCCGGAGTTTTCCTCGAAAGCCAGCGATCTAACCGTTGCTTTCGCCTCCTTGTCCGTGAGACTTTCCAGAACGAAATGTCCTGAAATTCCTTTCAGGTCGATATGGTTGGCAGATATTACGTCATGCTTTACGGGAGCGGCATTATCATCGTATTTCACCGCACCGTGCCTAACTATTATACTCTGAATTTTCAGATTCAACCCAGAGTCTGCTCCTCCGGAAGAGAGTGAATCGATCACAAACTGAAAGTTAGGCTTGCTTTGAGCGTTGTTTTTATAGAGGTTGGCTTTGAGTCCAAAGAGCTGAATCGACGAGATGGAGACATTCTCACCTCCCAATATTTCAATGATGTTCAGACGCGTTGCGAGTCGGGTAATCTGCAACATTTTTTTCTGCTGCTGGTCGTATACCAGAATATCATCCAACGTCACGCGGTTCAGCATCCCGAGGTTAACTCTTCCTACTTCCACGGTCGTTCCGAATTTTCTGGCGAGTATGCCTTCCAATCCGTCGCCGATGAGTCGCTGAACCGCCGGAATATGGAGTAGTACTGCCACTATTAAATATGAGCTAATGAGTACCCATATTGTCTTACTTATAATGTTTTTGATAATCCTCAAAGCACGGACAAAACTACGAAAAATTACCACATTCTTTTATAAATGCATTTATGCACACGATACAGCTGTACGAGAGTTTGGTTTAAGAAAAGAGCTCCCGTCCGGGTGTTAGTCCGCATGTAGGTACAGGCCCTGTGTTCTGTACCTACATCCCAATTCGGTCTACCGACTGCATAATATATACCGTCCTGTCGGGTGGGCAGACAGACACGGGGGGCATACATGCGGGCTTATGACCACATTGGCATTGTTTCCCATGTCTATCGTCCATCATCTCTTTCGAGGTTATATATTGCTAATCCTCTCTCACGGATAGTCCCTACATACTTAGCCTCTCGCCCAACCCATGCTGATTTGGCCGAGAGGTTAACGTACTCTGCGCTGTCCGAGATACACAATGATTTCTTGTAGAATCTTCGAACCACATAGCTTCATAATAAGAAGATAAAGCACAGCCGAAAGAATGATGCGCGCTATGAGGAGAAGAATAAGGTTATTGATGAAACCGGTTGAAAAATAAATCGCGCACATTATGCCAACCGAGATGATAAAGTAGGGAACAATATCTTTTACCGCTTCGCGCAGCTTCAAACCGATGAGGCGCGAAGCAAGAATCTGCCACACAAAGAGCCATAGAATGGTAATGGCGGTGTAAACGCTCACCATGAAGATTATGCCTCGACTATGAACAAGAATAACACAAAGGATCTGAATAGCGATGAGTCCGATGGTGCACCACATGTAGAGCGAGGACCGACCGTGACTTATGATGAGGTTTTGATACATGGTGTAGAACGGCAAAAAAGCACCGCTAATACATAGAATACGAAGCAAAGGAATGCTTTCAACCCAGGTATCGGAAATGAGCAGGATTATAAATTCGTGGGCTACCATTGCCAAGCCGAACATCGCAGGAAAGGCCAGGAAGGCGGTGAAACGAAGCATCTTTCTAAACACGGCTCTCTGTCGAGTAATGTCGCTATTTACCTCAACCAGTACGGGCTGGGCAACTTGGGCGATGGTTCCCGAAACAAAGTTGCTTGCCATAGTATCCCATTTGAATGCTTGCGAGAAATTACCCACAGCCTTAGCCGAGTAAAGCCTACCAAAAATAAAGGTGAGCAGATTCTGACTTAGGGTGTTGACAATCGTAGTGACTAGAATCTTATAGCTGAATACGAACATTCGCTTCACCGGCGAGAAGTCTATCTTCAACGACGGTCGCCAAGGAATGAGGAAAAATCTCCCAAGACTTATTAGTACAATGTAAATCATCTGTTGCCAAGCCAGACTCCAGTAAGCATAACCGCATAGGGCTAGGGTTATCCCAACAGTGCCGGAGACGAAGAGCGATGAAACACGAAGGATGGTGGTTTCGCGCACCATCATATTCTTGAACAGATAGGCAGTGGGAGCTGTACCGATGGCTGAGAAAAGAAGGGTAGCGAAAACGAATCGAGCAAGCAGAATTAGTTCGTCGTGATGAAAGAAGGCGGCAATGAGCGGGGCACAGAAAAAAAGAATGGCGTAGGAGCACCAACTCACGATTATGCTGAACCAAAACACGGCATTGTAGTCGTTCGAAGTGGGACGTTCGATATTGGCAAGTGCGGTAGTGAATCCGCTTTCTTGCAAGGCCCCTGCCACGGCAGTGAACACAGCAAGCATACCAATGAGTCCATAGTCAGCCGGCGACAGGAGTCGTGCCAGGAATATTCCTACCACAATGTTGAGCAATTGCATTGTTCCGTTGTTCAGGGCTCCCCAGAACAATCCCTTTGCGGTTTTGGCTTTGAGATTTTCTTTCATCTTTCGGTTGGATTAATGAAAGACAGTCAACTGATTCAGGAATCGGTCGACTGTCTTCTTTTATTTCACAACTATTGAATCAGTTGCAAATATGGAAGGATTACACACCAAGGTCTTTCTTGATTTTCTCGATTTTCTGCTCGGCTCGCTTTTCGCACTCAGTATAGTCGACAGGCGAGTTCATTTTGTCCTTAATCTCAAGATAGAACTTAATCTTAGGTTCGGTTCCCGACGGGCGAACACTCACCTTTGTTCCATCTTCGCAGAACCATTGCAGAACATTACTCGTGTCGGGCATTTCGAGCTTATGTTTCGAGCCATCGTCGTGGGTTTCCTCAAGAGTTTGATAGTCTTTCCAAACGCATATTCTGCTTCCGCCAAGCTGTTGGGGCGGATTGATACGGAAGTTTTTCATCATCTGCTGAATTTCTTCGGCGCCGCTCTTGCCGGGTCGCTCAACGTTCACGGTGTGTTCTTTGCTGTAGCCATATTCAATGTAGATTTCCATGAGAATGTTGTAGAGCGTTTTACCGTGGTCTTTGGCATAGGCACACATCTCGGCGAGCAGCGAACAGGCACTCACAGCATCTTTGTCGCGCACAAAATCTTCGGCTAGGAAACCATAGCTTTCTTCGCCTCCGCCTATGTATTTCTGTTTGCCTTCGGAGAGTGCAATCTCGCGAGCAATCCATTTGAATCCGGTGTAACAGTCGCGCATTTCTATATGTTGTTTGCGGGCAATCTCGGCAATAACCTCGGTGGTAACTATAGTTTTTACTATAAAATCGCTGGGCTGCATCTTTCCCACTGCCTGCCGATTAGTAATGATATACCACAAGAAGAGTAAGCAGGTTTGGTTTCCGTTAATGAGCACCCATTCCCCCTTATCGTTTTTGCATGCCATTCCCACACGGTCGGCATCTGGGTCGGAGGCCATCAATATGTCGGCATCAATGGCTTTAGCATCACGAAGAGCTAGCGTCAATGCTTCAGCAAACTCGGGGTTAGGTCGGTCAACGGTGGGAAAGTTTCCATCCTTCACCATCTGCTCCTTAACGCAATGAATATTATTAAATCCCCAAAGGTTGAGTGATTGTGGGATGAGTTTCATACCCGCCCCATGCAGCGGAGTATAGACAATTTTGAGGTCGTGCTGATGAGTGATAACCTCGGGGTCTATGCAGAGAGTTTTAATCTCCTCGAGATAAATCTGATCTATTTCCTTGCCGATTATCTGGATTAGCTCCGGACGGGCTTCGAAGCAGATGTCTTCAACCTTAACTTTGTTCACTTCGTCGATGATACCCGTGTCGTGTGGACTTAGCACCTGTGCACCATCTTCCCAATAAGCCTTGTAGCCATTATATTCACGGGGATTATGGCTAGCTGTCATGTTAACACCAGCCTGTGCCTTGAAATGTCTAATGGCGAATGAACATTCGGGCGTAGGGCGCATGTCTTCAAAGAGATAAACCTTGATTCCATTACCCGAGAAGATGTCAGCAACCGTTTCTGCAAAGAGGCGCGAGTTGTTTCGGCAGTCATAGCAAACAACTACACTTATCTGCTCTTTATCCTTGAAATTCTTCTTCAGATAGTTGGCAAACCCCTGCGTAGCCATACCCACTGTGTAGATATTCATCCGATTCGAGCCGGCGCCCATGATTCCACGCAATCCTCCGGTACCGAACTCGAGGTCTTTGTAGAAGCTCTCAATGAGTTCGTTTTTGTCGGGATTTTCCAACATGTTTTGAACCTTTTTCTTTGTTGTTTCGTCGAAAGCAGGCGACAACCATTCGCGCGCTTTCGCTTCGCACTGGGCGATGAGTTTCTGGTTATTTTCCATAAGTGAAATGTATTTGAATGAGTAAAGTATTTCTATTCTCCGAATCGTTCGATGAATTCGCCTTCGGTGATTATGGGTATTGATAGAGCCTTTGCCTTTTGGTTCTTACTCGATGTACTTTCGGCATCATTGTTGATGAGGAAGTCGGTTGACTTTGAAACACTTCCTGTAACCTTGCCACCCTGGCTTTCGATATAGGCTTTCAGTTCATCACGATTCTTGTAACGCTGCACATCGCCAGTTATAGCAAAGGTTTGTCCTTTGCAACGTTCTCCCTTTAATTCGGACACTGGTTGCGAGACACTGAGCTCGTGCAGCAAATTATCGAGTATCTTGATATTTTCAGCATCCTGCATCCATGTCACGAAACTCGTGCTTTTCTCCGGACCAATACCGGGGATTGACGAAAATATTGCCGGGTCGCTAGCTTGACGAGCATGGATGATTAGCTCCTCAAGTGAATAGGCTGATAACAAACGCATGCAAACTTCTTTACCCACAAGCGGAATATTGAGTGCATAAAGCAGGCGACGAGCCTCAGCGTTTCGTGCTTTCTCTATTGCAGTGAGCAAATTATTCACGCTGCGATCTCCGAAACCATCGATGCTTCGTATTTCGTTAGCGTGGACACTTAGATTGAATATGTTGGCATATTCCAAAACCCACCCAAGGTTTACGAATTTCTGCAACGTTTGTTCAGACAGGCCATCGATACTCATGCCTTCTTTCGACACAAATCTTGCAAACTTCTTAAGTTGCTTTGCCGCACATCGTTTGTTGGTGCAGTGTAGAGTTTCGGTGCTACTAATCTCGCTTCGGATTATTTCTGTTGGCGCACTGCAAACAGGACAAGTAGTAGGTATATGCAGATCGCCCTTGCGACGGATGACTTCGATGACCTTTGGAATAATCTTATTGGCTTTGATGACAGCAATCTGTGTTCCACTGTCACCGATTCCCAAACGTCGGCATTCTGATATGTTGCAAAGACTGGCTCGCTTAACCATTGTGCCTTCCAGCTCAACCGGGCGGAACACGGCAATCGGTGATATTGTCGACACTGCGCACGACCATTCGATTCTCTCGAGTTGGGTTTCAGCACTCTCGTCTTGCCATTTGAAAGCATAACCGGCACGTGTGGCATGATGACCGGTAACCGAACCTGTTGACGCATATTCCGTGTCATCGTAGTTTATAACTAGTCCATCCACCGGGAAAGGGAATCTATTTTCGATCGAGGTTACCCGTTCTGTCCATTGTTCAATTACCTTTTCTATATTGTGGGGCTCCGGATTCGCAATCAGTTCGTGCTCCACGGGATTGAATCCCAGCCGGCGCAAGAACTCCATCCGTTCACCCCACGACCGAATCTCGCTATCGGAATGTACAAGCGTGAAAGGAATCCATTGCAGATGGCGCGTCTTGGCTTCGTTGGCATTCTTGAGCGTAAGTGAACCCGACGCCAGATTACGCGGGTTGGCATATTCCTCATCAGCCTCCATATTAAATTGCTCGAAGTCGGCATAACTAATCACAGCCTCACCGCGGATAACAATATGTCCAGTGTCGCTAACCTCCGACCTTATGCCCTCTATAGCCTTCGCAAGATGGGTTATATTCGTACCGATGTGTCCATCGCCGCGTGTGACAACTTTTGTGAGTCGTCCACTGTCGTATGTCACAACTAGCGTCAGTCCATCCAACTTCCACGACAACCAAATCGGTCTGCCGCTAGCCCATTTAGCCAATTCGATAACGCTCTTGGTCTTGGCTAGCGACAGAGCTGCAAACTCGTGTTCTTCCTTTTGCCCCAAAGTATTGTCGGCTCCAACTCTGTTTGTCGGTGATTCTGGCAAAACAATACCACTTTCGATTTCAAGACGTTTCAATCTATCTAAGTCGGCATTCCATTCGAAATCGGTCATCATTTCGGCGCGCCCATTGTAGTAGGCATCCGATGCCTCGTTGAGTTTCCTCACGAGCAATTGTATTTCTTGGAGTTTTGATGATTGCATGAGCACAAAAGTAATGTGCGTAGGGGATGTTTCTGCATGTATGTTAGTAAATTTGCGCTATTATGAAGATTTTTACAAACTCACAGATTAAAGAGCTCGATAAATTTACGATAGAACATGAACCCATATCATCAATAGACCTTATGGAGAGAGCCGCTAGAACAATAACTCGTGCAATAACCGAAGAATGGAATAACGATACGCCTGTAACAGTGTTTGCCGGACCTGGAAATAACGGGGGCGACGCGCTAGCCGTAGCGCGGATGCTAGCCGAGAAAGGTTACAAAGTAAGCGCATTCCTTTTCAATATTTCAAATGATTTATCGGCCGACTGTGTTGTGAATCGTGACCGACTAAAAGAAAATCAGAATGTGAAAGAGTTCACGGAAGTCACGATAAAGTTCGACCCACCCGAACTCACGGCCGATATGCTGGTTGTTGATGGTTTATTCGGGTCGGGCCTCAACAAGCCTATCGCCGGCGGATTTGCATCGCTCATCAAATATATCAATCAAAGTAATGCACAAGTTGTGAGTATAGATATTCCATCGGGATTGATGGCCGAAGATAACTCATCTAACGTGCGGGCCAATATCATTCAGGCCGACGTGACCCTCAGTTTACATCAGCGTAAACTTGCATTCTTCTTCGCCGACACCCAAGAGTTCCTTGGTCGGGTGAAGGTTCTTGACATAGGTCTGAGTCGAGAATATATCAAGACCACCGATACGGAGTTTTCCATTTTAGACGAATCAACAGTCAGAGCACTAATTCATCAACGCAACGAGTTTGCCCATAAAGGTTCAATGGGTAATGCACTCATCGTTGCCGGAAGCTACGGCATGGCGGGTGCGGCAGTTATGGCAACTCGAGCCTGTTTGCGATCGGGTGTAGGAAAGGCAACGGTGCATATTCCGGAGAAAAACTACACCATTATTCAAACTTCCGTACCCGAGGCGATTGTGCAAATCGATGCTGATGAAGAGAAATTTACTGAGACTGTAGACGCGGAAAAATTCGATTCGCTCGGAATAGGGCCCGGACTCGGAACAGACGAAAACACGGCCATTGCAATTATCTCACAGATTCGCCGCACACGCTGCCCGATTGTTGCCGACGCCGATGCTCTGAACATCCTGAGTACTCATCGGGCCTGGATGCAGCAACTTCCCAAAGGAATCATTCTCACCCCGCACGCGAAGGAAATGGAACGGCTTGCGGGTTCAGCCTCGACCTGCGACTATGAACGGTTGAACAGTGCGCGGAATATGGCACGAAATCTGAATGCATATATCATTCTTAAGGGTAAAAACAGCGCACTTTGTTTGCCTAACGGTAAGGTTATTTTTAATCCCACGGGCAACAGCGGAATGGCTACAGCTGGCAGTGGCGATGTTCTTACGGGAATCCTTACTGCTCTACTGGCTCGTGGATATTCGGAATTGAATGCTTGTATTATTGGAATGTTTATTCACGGAGCAGCAGGTGATATGGCGGCTCGCAAATTTGGAAAGGAAAGTTTAATGGCAGGTGACATTATCGATTATCTTCCAGAGGTCTTCAAACGACTCTACGAATAATCGCCTACATACTTTTAAGATGCAAAAAGAGGATGTGATAATACAGTCACATCCTCTTTTTGCATCTTAAAAGTGAATTCGGTTTAAGAATCTGCTTAAACCCTGGAGAGGAAACAGAACTTTTATATTCGGAGACGATTTCCTTTGCTTTAATACTCAATAGAAGCCAACTCGGCCGCTGGCACTCTACGACGAAAAATACTATTGTATTCCTCGCACTCGAATGCAATTCAAAAAGCCGCAACCCATAGGTGGGTTGCGGCTGTACAGAGAGTTAGGATTTTTCGCGTCCCAATTATTGGAGGCGAAATGAAAACAAAGGGGCTACTTTATTATTGTCGTCTTCTTACCGTTGATGATGTAGACGCCCTTCTGGAGTGACTTCAAACTGCGGGCTTTATCCAGAACGAGCTTGCCATCTAGAGTGTAAACCGTGAAGGATGACTGACCGTCGGCCTGCAAAGCGTCTATCAGACTGGCTACGCTAATCGTAATAGGATCTGATTCTGAACCGTCAAAATAAACTGCCGTGACGCTGTAAGTGTGATTACTTGTTCCGGCGTCGGCCGAGTTATCGATAAACGTGAGCTCGGTGGTGTTAATCTTGAATTCATTGTCGCGATAGATGTTGAAACTACTAGCTCCAGAACTTGCCTCGAAGGTTGCATCATCTATCATGAAGATGAATGCTTGAGCACCTAAAGTGATATGGTGAATGGCGAAATAGCGGGTGCCTTGTGGAACTTTAACGCTGATTTCGGTCCATGTACCAGTGCCTTGTGTGTAAGTATCGCCAATCTTCTGGAAGTCGCTCGTGGCATTGCCAGTCGACGAGGTGAGGATTTCGAACGTTTCAGTTCCGTAATTAGGCCCTTTGTAATTGTTCACCCAGAATCTCACAGTTTGCTCCTTGCCTGAGAGCTCCGGACTGATGATCCAGTTATCGGCATCGACGAAATTCTGACCTTCAACCTGATAGATTGCTACTGCAGCTTTGTCGCCAGAGTGTGGGTCTAGACCTTGGCCGGCCTTAAAGATGTCGGATGGTTTCCAGTTCATGAATGCGAACTCTTCGCCTTGATGATTATACTTTGCTTTCTGAGTTAGATAGCCGGCTTTACCGTGGTCGGCATCTACGGTTGTCCACTTACCGAAGTCGAGTCCCCATGCTTCATATTCCTCAAAGTCGTCATTTACAGTTTCCTGTGTCGAAGCAGGAGCTTTCCACGTTAGTTCAACGTTAGGCTTATGGTTTCCGGTATTCTTCAAATCAGTCGGAGCTGCAACATTTGCCTTTTCAAGGGCGATGGTTGCATTGGCTATGTTATTGTCGACATAAAGGTCGCCTTGTACTATTACTTCGGCTTTAACATTTAGACTTGTTGCCTGATCGAGAGTGGTAGTTCTATAGGTTACAGGAATATCTACGCTCTTGGCATAGCCAATTGCTTGACTGATTGTAGATTCGTGTACAATCTTATTGTTCACGCTAACTCTAACCTTTGCGTTCTCCACTTTATCGAGTCCACGACTAGTTACTTTAAGTTTAAGATTAGCCATCTGACCTTTCTTCAAATTATCCGGCACTGTTAGTTCAATGTCGGCATCTTTCTGCAATGGGTCGGCAATGTTGATGTTATCCACATAGATTGGCGCCTGACTCATATCGCCACTCGATGTTGCTTTTATGCATAAGAGCACATAATCTTCGTTTGCAATCGATGCTGGAAGATTCACAACCACATTATTCCACTCTCCGGGATTCGGCTCGTTGGTGAAATCGTGTGTCCAAACAGCTGGATCAAACGTTCCGTCTTTATGACGAATTAGTATTTCGAGCTTACCAGGAGCTGCAGCCTCGCCTTGATAATCGAAGATTAGTTTTGGATTTGACGCGCCTCTAAAGCTTAACTTTCCAGGAATAATGCTTGAATAGCCTTCTTTCTTTGGATTGAAGATGAGCGAACCTCCATCATCATCAACAGATACTCGTTCGCTGATACTCCATGAAACACTCTGGTCCAATGATTCCAGAGCAACAAATTTACCCTCTACGCCGGCATCCTTGAAGCTGTTGTGATATGGCAGAACATAGGGCTTTCCAACAATGATAGAAGTCACTCCGTATTCGCTGGTTCCGGTTGGTGTCTTGGCATTCATAGCCACTTAGCATAGGCTTGCTCACCATCGTTTGTATTCAAACCCGTAACGGTGTACTCTGTGGCAGTGCCCGGAATAGTAGCCAATTTATCGCCTATCTCATTTCGAGGACTCACATTGAATATATTGTATTCCAATTTATCTGCAAGCATTATTCCACCGTGACTTCCTGTAACACCTTCCCAGTTGAATTTCACCGACGTGATGTTATCTGTTATCTTGGGATCGGGTTTGGTAGGAACGTCCACGCCAACATAAACTTTCGTATTGTTTCTCATACCATTACCCTTGTCATTGTAGGCAATGACGGTATAAGAGTTATAGCCGGCCACTGCATCGTTATCAATAACTGTTTGAACTGAACCAAGTGCGGGGGCTGTTATATCCTTAACGAGACGGTTACCCGACTTGACTTCAATCTTGCTTATGTTTGCTAATGAGCTTCCGCTGATAGTCTTGTCCGGAGCTTTGAAGGTGATGGTCGACTTCAGAGCGCCAGTTGGATCAGGCGTGGCTTTCAGGTCTGTCACAGCTGCAGGAGCTGCCTTGTCGGCTGCAACTTCAATACCGATATCATCTAAAAAGAGATAATATCTGTCTGGTTCTGAAACAGCATGGAAGCCGATATAATATTCACCGTCGGCGGCAGGGGTGAACTGTTTCTCAAATTCTTCAAATTCTCCCGATGTTATTTCGGTTGTAGGCATCACCTCTTCGGTCATTCCTTCAGCGGTTGTACTGGTTCCGTATTTAACTTCAATGCGTTCGGGATAGAACGAATTTCGGCCACTGGCTTTGAATAATACATTATATGTCTTACCGCCTTTGAGCTTGAATGCCGGAGTGATGAGCCAGTCGTCGCCCGTATTCTTCTTGCTGAATTTATAGAAGAATGACTTACCCTTATCTCTGTCGTTAACCCATTCCCAGGTCGACCAGTCATTGTTATTATCAATAATCTTGTAGAACCTTGATGAACTTTCGTCTTCAAAGTTATCGAAGTATGGCGGTTCAAACACATCACCGAAAATCTTGTAGTTACTCTTTGCCAATCTACTTTTTTGAGTGGTGTTCACAGCACAAATAGCATAAGTGTAACTAGCCAATTTCGCTTGCGGAAGAATTTCGCTGAAGCTGGTCTGTGTAATGTTATTTGCAACCAGCGTTGTGTCGGAGTTCTTTATTCGATAGACATCATACGTAAGATTTCCGATATATCCTCTATTAAGACCTTCCGTTGGAGCAGTCCATGTCAGTTTAGCTTCTCTCGTTGCTTCTTCGATACTGAAGGTTATGTCTTTCACAGGTTTCGGAACATCATAGCCGATATACTTCTTCACTTTCACCTTGGGGCTTTGACCTTTGTCGTTGCTTGCCGTTATCGTGAACACATACATTCCTTCTTTATTTACAGTTGCGGGGGCATTGACTGTAGCTCCCGATGACATCGGTTGGTCTTTAGCAATTTCTTCATCATTCGCCGTTATGGTGTATTTGAGATTACCTGCCAAAGCCGCACCGCCATATGTTTTGCTAGGAGCTTTGAAAGAAACCATGCCCGTTCTACTTTCATTCGTGAAGTTCAAGTTCACATCCGTCACACTTTCGGGTGCATCTTCAACGGCTCTGGGTTTAGGAATGGTCATTCCAAGAATGTTGATATCGTTCAATTGTCCAACCTCCGTGAGATGACCGTCGTTTAGATCGACCGTGTAGAGAGTCGAAACTTGTTCGGAATTCGTAGCTGCCCAATAGAACTCATTGGTCTTCGGGTCGATTTCTCCGCTCTGGAAATAATAGATACCCTTATCGTTAGTAATCCGTATGCCCGTCGAGCCTTTCAGAGTTTCAGTACCTGTGGCACGGTCAATCTGATAGAGATTCCCATCATCTGCAACACCGAAGGCCCGTCCGTCATTGGTCACCCCCAATGCAACATACGTACGCTGTGCAGGTCCGATTGTAGTACGAGTGAGCGTTGTGTAGTCAATTTCGCCCCATTCCATACCCTTAAGGTCTGCAGTATAGAACTCTCCGAAAATCTTATCGTTTGTCGGGTCATAAGCAGTTTCCATGGCAATCAGGTTGTAGCCCTGCACCATCTTGGGTTCAATTGAGAAATCCCAAGTATAGATGTCGAACGCATAATAATAAACCAGAATAATACCTTGGGGTGCAAGCCTTGCATCAAAATAGATACCATGCAAGTTGTCGCCTATAAGAGCGCTTCCGCCATTAAAATAAGATTCACTGTAAGCAAGCAATTCTGTGAAGTTAATGGTCGGCGTAGGATTAAAAGAATAGATTCCCTGCAAGCTGCCGTTAGACAGAAGGTTTCCCCAAATCGTAAGATTCTGGTTGACTTGCAGCGGCGTTACCTTCGGAGTCGATTTCAACACTGTAGTTGGTCGTTTAAATAACGCGCTCCTGTTGTCTATCGCCAATCTACCCTTGAGCAACGGGTATTCTTTCTCGACATCAATTTCCGGCGTAGCGCTTTTCTGACCTGGCAGAAGTCGTTCAGCCGTAAAAGGAATCTGAGTCATCGGTTTAATTTGTGCCGATGCCGGTAAAGCAGTTGCTATTGCAATGATGCTTCCCAATAAGTAGGCCTTTGTTTTCATGTTGTGAAAAGGTTTGGTTTAATAATAAAAGAAATAATTACTAACTGTTATAAAATAACTTTCGCGAATATAGGCGATGTTTCTCATGCCTCCTAATGATTACTTAAAGAATTTTGAAATTATTTCCTCCGGAACACAAGGTTTTTTGTCGGCTAAACACATACTGTCACTAGAAAAACAACTGAAAAACAGTGTATAAGACTTTCTTTCTGCCATTCTAATTCCCTGCGGTATAAAAACGGGCTATCATCTTCGGTCATAGTGGAATCAACACGTAATTAAAGATACCTGTAGACCCCTTTTCTATACATACGGATAATTAATTGCCCCCTTACGAATCTCCGAGCAAGCCAATACATAAATCCATTCCTCTACTCCCGAACTCCTGGAAATTACTCCCGGAGTTCTTTCCATCTACATACGAGCCCACGTGTATCTACTCCCGTATTCCCTAGAAATTACTCCCGTATTGCAATGCGATTGTTCCCGTATTCCCTTCTATTTATATACGTACTCCCTTCTATTCACATTAGGGAGTTGTATCATAGACATACTTGAGAAATTGGATTATCATCGTGATGACACAAATTTATCATCATGATGAAACGTTTGTATCATCATGATGAAACTAATTTTTCATCATGATGATAATTCAATTTCTCGGTTTAGAAAACAATGAGAGTACGTATATAAATAGAAGGGACTCCGTATATAAATAGAATGGAGTACGGGAGCAAATAGAGGGGGCTCCGTATATAAATAGAAGGGAATACGGGAACAATCGTATTGCAATACGGGAGTAATTTCTAGGAGATACGTATGTAAATAGGATGGAGACCTATGTGCGACGCTAGCGCAAATGAATATATATACTTGTTTTAGCACTTGCGATACTGTCGTAAAGGCTAAGAGGATTGCCGAATACCCCTGAAATATTAAGATAAGTAGCGGAGGGAGGAGTTTATCGATAGGGAGCCAAATGTTGAATTTGACAAGATAATCCACAACACAATGAAGAATATACAAAACAGGGTGCGCCCCTAGCTAGGCGCACTGTTTGTATGGGTTGAGATGAGAATTTATCCGTTCATCGACATCAGGAATTCTTCGTTGTCGCGTGTACGAGCCATTCGGTCGTGCAGTGAATTCATGGCTTCTATGGCTGTCATGTCGGCGATGTATTTGCGGAGAATCCACATGCGGTCGAGTGTTGTCTTGTCTTGCAATAGGTCGTCGCGACGGGTGCTCGACGCAACGAGGTTCACGGCTGGGAAGATGCGTTTGTTGGATAGGACTCGGTCGAGTTGTAATTCCATATTGCCGGTTCCTTTGAATTCTTCGAATATAACTTCATCCATCTTTGAACCGGTGTCGATGAGGGCGGTTGCGATGATTGTGAGCGAGCCTCCTCCTTCGATGTTTCGTGCTGCTCCGAAGAATCGTTTGGGCTTTTGGAGGGCGTTGGCGTCGACTCCGCCGGTGAGTACTTTTCCGCTTGCTGGGGCTACGGTGTTGTAGGCGCGGGCGAGTCGGGTTATGGAATCAAGGAAGATGACAACGTCGTGCCCGCATTCAACCATTCGTTTTGCTTTTTCGAGCACTATGCCGGCTATTTTGACGTGGCGTTCGGCTGGTTCGTCGAATGTGGATGCTATGACTTCGGCATTGACGGTTCGTGCCATGTCGGTTACTTCTTCGGGTCGTTCGTCTATGAGGAGCATCATGAGATAGGCCTCGGGATGGTTGGCTGCGATGGCGTTGGCGATGTCCTTCATGAGAATTGTTTTACCGGTTTTGGGCTGTGCTACGATGAGTGCGCGCTGTCCTTTTCCGATTGGTGAGAAGAGGTCTACAATTCGTGTGGAGAGGTTTGTTGTATGGGGATTGCCGCAAAGTGTGAATTTTTCGTTGGGGAAGAGTGGGTGAGATGTTCGAAGGATATGCGGTCGCGCATTTCGTTTGGTTTGCGCCCGTTTATTTTTTCGATGCTTGTCATCGGGAAATATTTTTCTCCTTCGCGTGGTGGTCGTATGCCGCATTCTATAACGTCGCCGGTTTTGAGTCCGTTGTTTTTGATTTGGTTTGCTGATACGTATATGTCGTCGGGCGATGAGAGATAGTTGTAGTCGCTTGAGCGTAGGAATCCATATCCATCCGACATTATTTCCAGTACTCCATTTGCGGTGATGATGTCTGCAAAGTCGAATTTATCATTTGCGGGTGCTTGTGTGGGTGCCTTATAATTGTTGGGCATATTGGGGGTTTGTGTCTGTGTTATGGGGCGGTCGAACATATCGTAGATGGGCATAACGCCTTCGTCTTCGATAGGTATGTCGACAACTGGAATGAAGTCGGTTCCGTCTCCAGGGTCACCTTCCCAAACGCCGTTGGGTGTTTCTTCTTCAATTAAGTGTATGGTTGTGTTTTCTTCGTTGTGTGCGTTCACTTTTTCTTGCAATTTAGCCAGCATGTTGTTTTCTTCATTGGCGTTTTGATTCTGTTCGGATTTTTTTGCGGCAAATTCTGCTTCGGGTATAGCTAGGGTGTCGTTGTTTTGTTGTTCGGTTTCTTCTTTCATAGTTTCTTGTTGTTCATTTTCGCGCATTTGCCGTTCGCGTATAGCGGCTTCTGCAGCGGCTATGGTTTCGAGTTCGGCTTTCGATTTACGTCCGCGGTGTTTTGGTAACGATGCAAGGATTTCTTCGGGGTCTTTGCCTTCTAGTTTCAAGAGGTTGTCGTTTGTTTTTTCTTCTTTGAAAATTGAGGGTTGCGTTTCGGCATTTGTTTTGCTTTTCTGTGTGTCGAAGTTCTCGCCGTTGTCTCCATTAACTGAATACACTCTATCGGTTTCTTTTCGTGCTATTCGTGTGCGTTTCCTTTTATTTGTTAACGGATGAGTTGTTCCAACTTCTATGGCTTGTCGGTCTAGTATGGCATAAACGAGAGAATCTTTATCGTCGTCATGTTTGAAATCTGCGCCGATTTCATTTGCGATATTCCCCAATTCGGAAATATCTTTCTCTAATAATTCTTCTTTACTGAACATAAAAAATTAAATGTGAAGGGAGTTTTTATTCTATCTGTGAAAATATGCTTCGAGGAATGAAACATAAGTGTGTTTAGAACATTGCAAAGGTAGGACTTTTATTGAATTTTCCAAAAGCGGGTTCTTTTTTGTGCTCTCTCTGATACGCGTTGTCGAATCTCTGAATTTCTTTGGTGGCTGAATATAAAAACGGGAGGTAAATGCCATTTATTTGCATTCACCTCCCCATCCTGTTGGTTTGAGAAACAATGGCTTTTAAGCTTCTGTTGTTTCAGTTGCTGTAGCTTCAGTTGTCTGAGCTTCAGCTACCGGAGTTTCGGCTGCCTGAACTTCTTCTTCTGCCGATGTTTCTTCAGCAACTGCTACTGCAGCTTCTTCAACTTTTGCAGCCTCTTCGGCAGCCTTTTTATCGGCCACTTTCTTGGCTATTGCTTCATTGATTTTCTTCTCAGCTTCGAGATTCTTGGCGATTATGGCCTTCTTTTCGTCGGCTTCTTTTTTGCCAAGAGCTTCGCGCGAAGCAATCTTTGACTGTTTCCAAGCATCGAAACGCTTCTGACATTCGGCTTCATCGAAAGCGCCTTTCTTAACGCCTCCAAGAAGATGCTTCATCATGTAGACACCTTCATTACGAAGAATGTTCCGAGTAGTGTCTGTTGCTGAGCTCCTACGCCAACCCAATAAAGGCACGTTCGAAATTCAAATCTACTGTGGCCGGATTGGTGTTTGGATTGTAAGTGCCAATCTTCTCAGTAAATTTACCATCACGTGGTGCGCGAGCGTCGGCGATGACGATGCTGTAGAAAGCATAGCCTTTGCGACCTCCGCGTTGCAATCTGATTTTTGTTGCCATAAAAAACTATTTAATTAGGTTTGAATTTTATGCTGCCATCACGTAGCAGCGCGTGCAAAAATACGACTTTAAATCTACTTATGTGGCTGTAATTAAACGTATATGCAACATTATCGTAAATTTGTTCGCGTGAACAGAAACATATCCATCCTTATTCCAACATACAACGACCTGTGTTTGACGCAGGTTAAGACCCTCTGTGAGCAGGCTAATAAAATCCCTAGGCTGACGTATGAAATAATAGTTATGGACGATGCTTCGACCGACCCATGTTTCATTCGCCAAAATAGTACCGTGAACGAATTGCCCAACTGTCGGTTAGTTCGGAACAAAAAGAATCACGGACGAGCTGCCATTAGGAATCTGCTGGCCGAAATGGCGAGCTATGAGTATTTGATATTTCTCGACAGTAGTATTGAAATCGAGAACGATTCCTTCTTGGAGATTTATCTCAATGCGATGACACCCGAAAGTGATGTTATTTGCGGTGGAGTCTGCCCCGAACTTCCTACCAACCAGTCTGCCAGAAGTTGTTTGCGCTATCTTTACGAACACAATTACTATGCAAGACATTCAGTAGACTGCCAACAAACCGAGCCTTACAAAAGTTTCCGGACAACAAACTTCGCTATTCGCCGACAAACTATGCTGGAAGTTCGGATTGATGAGCGATTCAGGAGATTCGGATATGAAGACGTAGATTTTGGTCGACGATTGAGTCTTCGAGCTGTTCCGATAACTTACATTGAGAACCCGGTTGTTTATCGGAAATATGAAACTAATGCGGCATATTTGGAGAAAATCGACATCAGTTTACAAACTCTGAAGAACTTCGAGATTGAGCTTTGCGACTATTCTCAGCTTGTCCAAACAGCGCGTAGGCTTGCGATTATTCGTCCGGCAGTTAGGTTATTCCATAGTATTTTCTGTCCGCTCGAAAGGCTAAATCTAACGGGCCGCCATCCTTCACTAATTGTTTTGAATGCCTATAAACTTGGGGCATTCCTTTCGCTCTGCACAGAAAAGCAAATCGAACAATATGGAAATAATAAAGGCTAATACGACAGATCTTGTTACCGTTGAGAATCTCATCGATCTTGGTAAAGAAAAGATGAGAGAGTCAGGTAATATGCGACAGTGGGAACCGGGTTATCCGTCACATGAGCAGTTGCTTACCGATATTCTCAAAGGGCATTCGTATATTGTTGTGGACGATGGAAAGCCTGTGGCGACATTCGCTTTTATTCCCGGTCCTGACGACACTTATCGAAACATAGACGGCCGATGGTTAAACGATGAACCTTATTGCGTGATTCATCGCATAGCCTCGGCTCCGGGAGCTCGTGGGGTTTTCAAAAGAATCTTGGATTATTGTTCGCGACAAACTGCGAATATTCGGATAGACACGCACGCCGATAATCAAATAATGCAACATCTTTTGCTCGGAGCGGGATTTCAGTATTGTGGTATTATAGAAATTCCGGATCACGGCGTGCGTTTGGCTTATCAAATGAAATGCAATCGCGGAGTTTAGAATTCCTCCTCGTCGGTTACCTCTTCGGCTTGCATTTCCAAATCCTCGGGATTAGTCTCATAGGTTGTGCGATAACTTTCTTCGGTTAGTTTTTCGTCGTCGAAAGAATCGTCTTCTTCCTCTTGTCCTGTGCTTTCGGTTTCGGCGGGCAAAGGTTCGGTTTGGACTGTTTCTTCGAGTTTTTCTTCTGGAGATTCCTTCGGTTTCTCAGGAGCGGCGACAACTTTTTCCTCTTCTTCTTCAGGCGGCAACTCGAAAACCATTTTATCTCTAACGAAAATAGCTTCTGTCCATCCGCCTTTTGGAATTTCTAGTACTTCATAGCCTTCGTTACATTTCTTTTCATAGAGTCCGCCCGGATTTTTAATGCGGTTGGTGGGCATGGTGGTTGTGGTTACGTCGAATGCTGATTGAATTATGTTCTGCACCGATTTTGAAAGGCTATCCCATCCGCCTCCAAAGTTACGTTCGAGTACTTTTATGAGTTTATGTGCCGAGATGTGATGAATATTCTCCATCGTGAGGTCGGTTACTCTGAGAATCGGTTTCTTTTTTATGGCCCACTTCACGGTGACATGGTCGTCCATGCGCACGTTATTGGTTTTGAATCCGCGTTCTTGATATTTCTTAAGAATTTCGGGCCTGTCAAGCTTAATTTCTTCAACCATGAAGGCACTCTTGATTACGTCCATATAGCGATGTCTGTTTTCTTTGAAATCTGAATCGCGTTCTGCCTGACTCCATAACCTGAAGATGTCGTTTTCTTGAATTTCCCAAACGTTGTTTTTCGTGAGTGTTTTTAACGATAATGACTGACCTTGTCGCTTCATATATTTTTATTCTGTTTTCTGTTTATTTTCGCTTCCATTACCCTGCAATGGAAGCGTTGCAAAAGTAAAGACTAAAACATAAATTGCCAAACTTTTCAAAACGAGCTGAATAAGGTTTCGGATTGCCTGTTCTGGCGAATCTGCATACCTTTGCAACACTGCAAAATTAATTAGAAACAAGTGACTATAATGACTAGAAATGTATTTCTACTAAGCTGTTTGTTAGCCCTGACATCATCGACCAAGATGAGTGCTGTATGTAAAGATATTGTTGAAGATTCTTCACGAGTCTACGACATAGAGGAGGTTGTTATCGTTGACCAACCGAAAGAGAATCTCCGCTTGCGACAACAACCTTTGAGCAGTACTACTTTCGGTCAAAATCAGCTGCATTTGCTTAATGTTGGCAGTTTGCATCAGCTTTCGGCTTTTGTTCCATCGTTTGCCATGCCCAACTACGGAAGTCGCTACACTTCTTCGATATATATCCGAGGTATCGGTTCGCGAGTTTATTCGCCAGCGATGGGGATATATCTTGATGGAATGCCCATCCAGAGTAAAAGCGCCCTTAACTTCCACATTTATAATGTTGAACGTATAGATATTCTGCGCGGTCCGCAAAGCACGCTCTACGGAACCAACACCGAGGGCGGATTAATTCGCCTCTACACCCGCAATCCGTTCAACTATCAGGGAACAGATATTAAACTATCTATTGGAACCAAGTTCAAGCGAGAATTTGAAGCGGTTTTGTACAAAAAGCAAAGCGACAACTTTGCCTATTCGCTAGCCGCATTCTACAGTGGAGAGAATGGATCATTCAAGAATAAATTCAACGGTGAGTATGCTAGTTTGATAAACGAATTTGGCTCGAGAGCGAAGCTCCTTTGGCGAACTAACACCAACTGGAATTTCATGCTCACGTCCGACTATCAGAACACCGATCAAAACGCCGCGCCCTACGGATTGTTTCTAACTTCCGAGCAGATTGCGCAAGCTCCAATCACATCACCATTATTTGGTTTGAAGCCAGGCACGCAGGCTCCTAATCAAAACAGACAAAGCTCTTACAAACGACATTTGCTCAACACCGGATTCGGAATAAAATACACTGCTCCGCAATTTGAAATAAACTCCATGATGACGTGGCAATTCCTCAAAGACCGAATGCTAATGGATGTAGATTATCTGCCAAAAGACTATCTGCTGCTCCAACAGAAACAAAAACAAAACGCTCTAACCCAAGAACTAACCATAAAGAACACAACTCCTGCCACATGGAATTGGACCTTCGGAGCCATTGCAACCCACCAGTGGCTTAGAACCGAATCGCCTGTTGTTTTCGGGAACGACATGAATAAACACCTATCGCAACTCATCACCCAATATGCCTACAACGGAATTCTCAAATCCATGGCCGCCGGCATAGCGCAGAAACTCATTCAAAACGGAATGTCGCCCGAACAGGCACAATTAGCCGCCCTCGTCACAGCTCGAACGATGATACAAGCCGCAGGCGGATGCAACATCACAATCAACATGAGTCCTATTCCTGGAACATTCCAAACGCCAAGTACCAACCTTGGAATATTCCACGAAAGCAACATCGCCCTAACCCGTCGGCTCACGGCTACCATCGGATTACGATACGACATCTCGCGAATCGAAATTGACTATGCAACATCGGCTCGAGCAACACTCAACGAGCAAGTAATGGGCGTAACCCTCACACCAACCATCACCTCAATACTACGGAGCAACGAAAGCACCCGATTCAAACATATACTCCCCAAAGCGGGCCTGCTTTACAAACTCCCTAACCAGAGTAACATCTACTTTACATGTGCAAAAGGCTATCGTGCCGGAGGATACAATATCCAGATGTTTGCCGACATTCTACAGGCCGAGCTGTCAGCTGTAACGCAAACTGCCCGACAAGACATCAACATTGCCCACACGCCCGAACAATATCGTGCTCTTGCCGAAACAATAACATATAAACCCGAAACCAGCTGGAACTACGAGATTGGAGCACATCTCAACACAAAAAACAAACAGCTCCACGTTGACTTAGCAGCTTACTACGCTAGAATCCGAAACCAGCAAATTTCAGTAATGGCATCGAACTATGGATTCGGTCGACAAACAACCAACGCCCTACGAAGTAACACCTTCGGTATCGAAACTCAACTACGAGGCAACGCACTTGACGGAAAAATGAACTACGCCTTCAGCTACGCCTTCGCACGCGCACGATTCACCCGAACGAACGCCTCTATCACTGCACCATATCACAACAAACAAACGCCATTCATTCCACGACACACGCTAGGAACAATGGTCGATTATCTTATAAAAGTCGACCCCGCAGCCCTCATCAATCCTACGGCCAAAATGCACCTCCGAACTCTCACTGTCGGACTGAATCTATCGGCCAACGGGCCGATTTATTGGGATATGGCCAACACCATCCGACAAAATTTTTACGCTCTTCTCGGTGCCCATGCCGACGCCAATTTCGGTGTCCTCCACCTCAATCTCTGGATTCGTAATCTAACCGACACCCGCCATAATACCTTCGCCATCCAGAGCTCAGCCACCGGAACCCGCCTCACTTTCGCACAACAGGGCCATCCCTTTCAGCTCGGCCTCGACATTATGTATCATTTCTAGTCGGCCGTCTCTTATATATAATGCCGTCTCTTATATATAATGCCGTCTCTTATATACAATAAGGTGGGGAGGAATGATTCCCCTGTCAGATTCCCGCGCTAATTCGGTCTACCGACCGCACAATATATCTCCGTCCTTAGCGAATGGGCGGACTACATGCGGGCTAACACTCGAGTTGGCATAAGGACGTGAAATTGAGCAGAGTTTATTTTCAAACAACTCGGTTGCAGCAGTCAGCGAGCGTGCGCGGCTTTTTATTATATTGAGACTTGCCCACAGTGATGCGCGCAGGTTTCATTTTTTCTGGTGGCGGTTAATACGACTCCGACTCGTTGGGATAATCGCCCATCTTCACGCTCTCGATATAAGACTGGACACCCTGTGTGATACAGCGGCCGGCGTCGGCAAACCGACGAAGAAATTTCGGACAGAATTCATCGGTCAGGCCTAACGCATCAGCATAAACCAACACCTGACCATCGGTTTCGCTCCCTGCGCCGATGCCGATTGTTGCAGCTTTCACCTTGCGAGTAACCTCAGCAGCCAAAGCAGCCGGAATCTTCTCTAGAGTAATGGCAAACACGCCAGCAGCATCAAGTGCCAAAGCATCGTTGATCAACTTCCGAGCCTCATCCTCGGTCGATGCCCGAAGACCGTAACCGCCGAACTTATGAATGCTCTGCGGAGTTAAGCCCAAATGACTAACAACAGGAATACCGGCCGCAATAATACCGCGAACTGTGTCGATAATTTCGCTTCCACCCTCGAGTTTCAGTGCATCCACACCGCTCTCCTTTACAATGCGAATGGCGTTGCCGATTCCTTCTTCGCGCGAGGCCTGAAATGTTCCAAAAGGCATGTCGCACACCACCAAACTGCGACGGCAAGCACGAACAACAGAGCGAGCGTGATATATCATTTCGTCGAGAGTAATAGGTAGCGTGTCGGCATAGCCAGCCATAACATTCGATGCCGAATCACCTACAAGAATACTGTCAATACCGGCTTCGTCAATTAGTCGTGCAGTGGTGAAATCATAGGCCGTGAGCTGCGCTATTTTCTTTCCGGCAGCCTTCATCTCCAGGAAAGTGCGCACGGTAATTTTCTTCCGGTTGGTTGAGAGATAGCCCATTGTTTGTTTATCCTATTTTGAGTTCGAAATTCCTGAAATTCTTAATCACCAACTCGCAATACTTATCTATTTCCTCGGGTGAATTGGTTGTTGCGAGGCCCACGACGTACGCACCCGATGCCTTTCCGGCTTTAAGTCCGTTGAAACTATCCTCGAATACTACGCACTCTTCGGGGGCGGCTCCGAGTCGAGCGGCAGCCTTAAGATAGCAATCGGGAGAAGGTTTACTCTCATCGAATTCTTCCGCGGTGAGAATCTCGTCAAAAAACTCCCTAAACTCGTTGTGCTGATTGTAAACATTCTGCATCTTTTCGCGGTTGGAACTCGTTGCAAGCGCAGTTCTCATTCCCTCCTTCCTAATCTTGACAATGAACTCCTCGAATCCTGGCACATATTCATATCGCATCCGTTGCTCGTAACGATTAAGCCGGTCGGTTATCTCGGCCTTTTGATTGATTGGTTGGTCATTCCTCCCAGCTCTTTGGTTTGTTACTTTTGTCTGTTGGACAGTTCTCTCGGGATTTCGATCGGTTATCCCGCCGAAGAATACGTCAAAAATCTGTACCAGCGTTTGCCCCTTGATTTTATACTCGAAATCCTTAATACCCGGCACGAACTCCTTGCCGATTTCTCTCCAAAACTCAGTGTAGAGCGGTTCGGTGTCGAACACTACCCCGTCCAAATCGAATAAACACGCTTTTATCATCTTATTTTTTGTAATTAAGTCTGGCCAGCAAAGTTAATCAGATGTTTCTTGCTACCGGATTAGAAATTTCCTTTAGGCAAAAAGGGTACGCAGAACATGGAAGCTCTGTAACTCGGGCATGCTCGTGATATGTAATCGATAATAATAAAGAGTTAGCTCGGTTATGCGATTCCTGTCCGAATGTGATAATCGGAAAAGACGCATCGTTTCATAATTCATGCGCATCAAATCGCCAACCACCCCAACTTCTTGCGGAGAAAGAAAATCGGAATGAAACGGAATCTTCAAACAAAAACATCCATTGCGCAAATCAAAAAAACATCCGGGAGAATAATCCTCGAAGTTCGGAAAGAACCCAATGAACTTACTCAAACGCAACATAAACACGAGATGAAAGTTAGCGAAACTGTCTCGAACATTATCTAACCATTCCAAACTAGAAACGATATACTTGAAAAGGTTCACGTTCTGCAATTCATTCCTTGTGGTATAAAAAAGAAACTCCGCCAAAAAGAGTAAAATGCTCGTCTTTGTCGGCTCAAACGGAATAGAGAAAAAAGGATAGGCGATACTCACGTCCTTTAAACGCTGCAACTCAACTCTTGTCCTGTGGTCAAACTCCAAATAAAGAATATTCATCGGCTGAAAGAATTGCTTCTTAATCTTCCCTCTCGAAGTCCTCGGAATACGAACAATAAATGAAATACGCCCAATCTCTTCCGTAAACATATCCACAATCAATGAAGAATCGCCAAACTTAATACTCCGCAACACAATCGCTCTAGTTTTGACCATTATTTCAATATTCTCCCATAACAAAAGTGTCCATAAATGGAAACCAAAAATACTACTTTGTAGTGATTTTCAGAAAATATTCAGAAAAGTTTGGGATGTCAAAATAAATCGTCTAAATTTGCACACGGAAAAATCACTTATACATGGTCCCTTCGTCTATCGGTTAGGACGAGAGATTTTCATTCTCTAAAGAGCAGTTCGACTCTGCTAGGGACTACAAGAATAAAACAAACATATAAAGATGGCAAATCACAAATCAGCACTTAAAAGAATCCGTCAAAACAAAAAGAGAGCACTGCATAACAAGTATTATGCAAAGACTATGCGTAATGCAGTACGTAAACTTCGTGCTATAACCGATAAGGATGAAGCAATAAAAATGTATCCGTCGGTACAAAAGATACTTGATAAGCTTGCAAAAACTAATATCATTCATAAGAACAAGGCCGCAAACCTGAAATCTGGCCTTTGCAAACATATTGCTACTCTAGGATAGATTCATTAAGAATATAGCTTTAAAGATTTACAAGAGATAGGCATCATAAAGTAGATGCCTATCTTTTTTTATTCTAGAAAAACTACTGATAATCACTACTTAGTTTTAAATATTTTTCGGTCCAGCCCAACCTCTCATATTAGTGTTTATTAGTATCTTTGCGTACTATTAAAAAAGAGGAATCTAACAAAATGGCAGATTTTCAAGAGAACGAGAACAATTACTCGGCCAGTAATATCCAAGTCCTCGAAGGCTTGGAAGCTGTGCGGAAACGCCCAGCAATGTATATCGGAGATATTAGCGAAAAAGGACTCCATCATTTAATCAATGAGACGGTCGACAACTCCATTGATGAGGCAATGGCCGGATATTGTAAGAATATCGAGGTTACACTCAATGAAGACGGTTCAGTAACCGTAGAGGATGATGGACGAGGAATTCCTGTCGACGAACATAAAAAACTACACAAAAGTGCATTGGAAGTCGTGATGACCGTATTGCATGCTGGCGGAAAATTCGATAAAGGTTCCTATAAAGTCAGCGGCGGATTGCATGGAGTAGGTGTTAGCTGCGTCAATGCACTTTCAGCACACATGAAATCGCAAGTATTCCGAGATGGGAATATCTATCAGCAGGAATATGAAAAAGGTAAACCGCTCTATCCTGTGAAAATCATCGGCACAACCGAAAAAACCGGAACACGACAACAGTTCTGGCCAGATAATTCTATTTTCACCACAACAACATTTCAATGGGACATCGTTGCACGCCGTATGAGAGAATTGGCCTATCTGAATGCCGGAATAAAGATTATTCTCACTGACATGCACCCCCACCCGGAAACTGGTAAAACACGCACAGAAACATTCCATGCAGAAGACGGACTGAAAGAATTCGTTCGATATGTAGACCGACATCGTCAGCATTTATTCAACGATGTAATATACCTGAAAACTGAAAAGCAAGGCATACCTATTGAGATTGCTATCATGTATAACACTGACTATACGGAGAACATCCACTCCTATGTAAATAATATAAATACTATAGAAGGTGGCACTCATCTAACCGGATTCCGTACCGCTCTTACTAGGACTTTGAAAGCCTACGCTGACGGCGAACCAACAATATCCAAACAGATTGAAAAGGCGAAGATCGAAATTGCAGGCGAAGACTTCAGAGAAGGTCTTACGGCCGTTATTTCCATCAAAGTGGCTGAACCGCAATTTGAAGGGCAAACTAAGACCAAGCTTGGCAATAGTGAAGTGTCTGGAGCAGTGCAACAAGCCGTAGGTGAAGCACTTTCCAATTATCTTGAAGAACATCCCAATGAAGCAAAGCTAATTTGCAATAAAGTGATTCTTGCCGCCACGGCAAGAATAGCCGCCCGAAATGCACGTGAAAGCGTTCAGCGCAAAAATGTTATGAGCGGTGGCGGACTACCTGGCAAACTGGCCGACTGTTCGAAGAAAGACCCGAAGGACTGTGAGATCTTCCTCGTTGAGGGCGACTCGGCAGGAGGTTCGGCAAAGCAGGGGCGCGATAGATATACCCAGGCAATTCTTCCGCTTAGAGGAAAGATTTTGAATGTGGAAAAAGTTCAGCGTCACAGAGTATTCGAGGCAGAATCAGTGATGAATATAATCCAATCCATAGGTGTACGATTCGGCGTTGAAGGTGAAGATGATTATGAGGCGAACACTGATAAGTTACGTTACGACAAGATTATCATTATGACCGATGCCGATGTCGACGGTTCCCACATCGACACCCTCATAATGACCCTTTTCTATCGCTTCATGCCTAAAGTAATCGAAGAAGGACACCTTTACATAGCTACTCCGCCGCTTTATAAATGTACCTACAAAAAGATAAGCGAATATTGCTACACCGAGCAGCAGCGCCAGATGTTCATAGACAAGTATGGCGACGGAACCGAAGATGGTAAAAATATCCATACACAGAGATATAAAGGATTAGGAGAAATGAATCCCGAACAACTTTGGGAAACAACCATGGACCCCAAGACTCGTCTTCTTAAGCAAGTGAATATAGAGAATGCTGCCGAAGCCGACGAGATATTCTCAATGCTCATGGGTGACGATGTAGAGCCGCGCCGCGAATTCATTGAACAAAACGCGACCTACGCAAACATAGACGCCTAAGGTTTTCATAAGTCGTAAAAACCAAAACTCCTCTGACTCAAGAAAAGAAGTCAGAGGAGTTTTGGTTTTGAAGTATGCTATATGTGTTGGGACTACTCCTTTAATCAGCCCCAACTATCCGCTGAAGTGCCAAAGAATAGTGTCTTTCGACAGGGCTCCGGATTCTTCATTTAAGGATATCTTGGAACCTTTCGCCCCCTTATTACCTTCTATTTTGATTACTTGGATAAAGTTACGACGTAGGGTTATGTCTTTGGTTTCGGTAGTAAAGGTTCCGTCGGAATGTGTCCACTTAAGACTTAGTTCCATAAGTGAGCTGTATTGTGGAGCAATACATTTATCGGGGAGTTTAAAGCTGAAAATCGATTGTTCATCATAGGCAGGTGAACCGGCTTTCAGGTTGATTGTTCGGTTCAGATATGAGATGGTGTATTCGCCTTCTTCGGGTGGGGTTATCAGGAAGTGTAAGCCGAATACGCATCGTTTCATATCGATGGTGATGCTTTCGTCGTCGCTACTGGGAGTAAAATTCTCGACCTTCCCATAGAATTTGTAAAGACGTGGATGACTGACCTTTTTCGTAGCCGAGATATGTGTGTAGCCAGATGTTAGAGCGAAGAGATTGTGTTTCGAGGAGTAGACAAATTGGTTTGTCAGTTTAGTAGGCAAAGTGTCTTTTTTCTCGACGCATGATAGAACGGGGCAAGATATTCGCCGTTATCATTATAGAGCGATTCTATGTCATCCTTTACGATTAGGCATTCGATGGAATAATGATAGCCTTTTTTGAGTTTTAGGGCGATTCGTTCGGGATCCGAGAACAGTCCGTAGGCATATTTAACCACCTTGGTACCTCTTGGTTTCTTTTCGGAGACGTTGATGGCGTAGATTTTCTTGTCATCGCCGGCTCGGGATAATGGGATTTCGGTGATAGAGATGTTCTCTTCTTTCGGGAACAGATTCACAGTGTAGGTCGTGTTGTCTATCGGCTCGTCGACCACTGCTTTTTCGCACGAGCTAGCTACAAGTAGTTGTAGTGCGATAGCAATAATAACATTATAGTTCTTCATATAGATATGATGTTTTCGCAAAGATATTAAAATATACGGTTGCTACATCTTATCCTGGCTGTGTTGTTCATGATTTTCTTGACTTTGATTTCTTGTTTTGCGTCGTCGATAGTCATGAGGTTTGCTTTCAATTTACTTAGTCGTCGTATAGGAGGAGCGACTTTTTGAAGGCATCGTATTGTTTTTTGTACTTCTCGAATGCTTCGTAGGTTGTGTATCGTAGACCAATTACGTAGAGAAATGCTGTTTCTTCGCATCTATAGGCCATGTAGCTGCATGTGCGCTTGTACTTGGGCGAATAGAACGATGAGTAGGAGGTGATGCCACCTTCAGGACGTTTTTCAGTGTCTACGAAGTTGTCGCCGAAAAGTTCTTTTGGAATCGTGGTGCTATATTTCGGGGCGTAGATACAGAATGTTACGGTTCCGTCGGGTGAGGTGAACGTTGCCGAATCGTAAGTGCCAGGACCACCGGTTTTCGATGGCATCTCGCTTTGGGCCTTGAACGATGCCGGATAGCGTACTGAGAACCATGCGCCTTTGTAGAACTTGGTTTGTGTGGAGCTCATTGTTTTTGTCGCCGCCTTTTTGGGCGATAGTTTGCTTTTTTGCGCTACGGCACTCAGGCTCATGAGTCCAAGGAAGAGCAGGAGGATTGAGATTCTTTTCATATTTGTTTTTGATTGCTGGTCTCTATCATAGCGATTCGGTTGTTTCCTTTATGGGGCTTTGGTGTGGAGACCTTAGGGTAGGGGGTTCGTTGGTGCTTCGCCCCCTTACCTAAGGGTTGTCGCCCTTCTACGGGCTATGGAGCGGAGCCGTTATCTGTGGACTGGATTGGCGGCTCTTCTTCCGGGAAGTTAGGCTTTATCTTCTCCGGGGTCTTCTTCCCGTCCGGGTTTGGGAGTTTTCCCGTCGTCGGGTTTCTTTGGGTCAGACGGTTTCTTTTTGTCGTCTTCTCCTCCTCCGCCTTCTTTTTCTTTTTTCTTTTTGGCTGCGGCTTTGCGTTGTGCTATGATTTCGTTGTTATTGGCACGGAAAGCGTGGGATGTTTTGTTCATATTCGTGATGAGGGTAGAAATGAGTTCACGGTCTTCGTCGGTTGTAGCGTGCAGGTTGGCCGAAAGAATGTAGATGCACACTTTGGAGAAGGATTCATCTGTTTTCAATCGGATTTCACGTGAGTTCAGTGGTGTGATGATACCTGTTTCTTCGCGACGTTCTTTGCGGAGTTTTTCGAACTCATCGTTCACTGTATATAACTTCGCAACCACCGGCATGAGATTCAGGGCGGCTACTTCACCGGGATATTTTTCGAGGTCGGCTCGCATACCCACAATGTGGAGGCTTTCGGATTCCATAGGGTCTTTTTGAATACCGTAGTATGGCTTGATAATTACGTCGAGCTTTTCGGCAGCCTGTTGTTTTAAGTCGTCGGGTGCGATTTTGTTGTTTTTAATTTCGCCGAAGAGATATGTTAGCAGTTTATCACGCTCTCTATCTTTTGCTAGCAGTTTCGCTGTGTGAATCGAGGCTTCGGTTTCTTTGTTGATTTCAACTTCGGCGTCGATATTTTTCTTCCATTCGCCGAGTACTTCGGCCGGCATATTGAGTTTTGCAATGTTCACGGCTGCCACATAATTGTATTGCGTTCTGTGAAACTGGGCGTGAAGCGAGTTGTCGTACTGGCTATATCCGCCATTGTCAATCTTTAAGTGTGTTGTTGATTTTGTACTCATACTGTTTAATCTGTTTGAAATAATTTGTTTGTTAAATCTTTATCGACAGCTTCTTTTCGAGGGTAATCTCAGAGGATAATCCTAGATAATAACTGCTGCGGGGATGGGGATTAATATTTTATTCTCGTCCAGGGTCTGTTTGAGGCAAAGTCTGACCCGCTGGTGTAAAACAGGGTCTGTTTGAGGCAAAGTCTGACCCGCTGATGTAAAACAGGGTCTGTTTGAGGCAAAGTCTGACCCGCT